>CAIJYI010000001.1 GCA_903824855.1 uncultured bacterium
GTGAATTATATTATCTTTATGTAGTTTTTTGTGCTGATACTTTGACGCCAAAAATTGCGCGAATAAAAAATCCGATGGCGTTATCAGAGAAGTTAAGGCTCGTTCCTGACCGATTTAGAGCTACTCTTAATGTAAAAGAGAAAGATATTAACTAAAATATAATTATATGGACTTGAACACCCTTGTTAGTAAGCCGAGCGCAGTAGTAGAAATTTCTCAGAAAGAACCAAGTATTGATGGCTTTTCTGTGAAGCTTGAGGGAGGTGAAATGATTGATATTTCAGGAACTGAATGGCACACCGGAGATCGGCGAATACAACACGAAAACGACCTCTTGTTTTCAACTACTTTTGGTCGACAGATATTGATAACCAAGGAACAGGTAGATTATATCACTACTTTAGGTGTATAGACACTTTCCCCGCTCCTTTTTATACTGTCTATTGTGTCTATTGAGACGTGACTGAGACGCCTCAATTTGGTACACTGAAAGTACCCAAAGAACCCTTGCGGGGTCTCACTTCGCGGGGTTCGCAACCGACTCAGTCAGCAGTCATATACTAAGTCAGGTGACCGAGACGCATAATATAAAATAAGAAAACGGCCTTCGCGTAAAGCGAAGGCCGTTGATAGTCTATCTCCTCAGAAAGAGCGAGATCCAATTCATTACAAAACCCCAATACAAAGCGAAGAGTATCGACCCATTTCCTTTCAGACCTGAATCGCGACGCAATCTAGCCGCTTGGAAATAAAAATTTCCAGTAGCGATTAGAGAGATTGCCAGATAAAGCCCTAGTACTATTTCAAGAAAAAACATATAAATCTCCTCTGTTTTTGACCTTTGCATTATATTATATCATAAATAAATAAAAAGTAAAGGTTTTTTCAAATCGTGCTTTTTTTGACGTGACTGAGACGCCTCAATTTGGTACACTGAAAGTACCCAAAGAACCCTTGCGGGGTCTCACTTTGCGGGGTTCACAACCGACTCAGTCAGCCAAATCGTGCTAGCCCGAGACTTCTAAAAAACTATGAAAAAACTTTGGAGTCGTTATTTTTTAAAATTTTGTCTTGTTTTTCTGTTTATTTTTGTCGCCATTATTGGCTACTGGTTTTTTTATTTGCAAAAGGCTCATAGCTCGTTTGAAAATTATTATCAATTTCGCGGGTGTGTTTCGTTGGTGGAAAAAAATGATGATTACGCGTTTTGTAAACTTTCATCGGGCGAAACTATTAAATTGGTGAAGCAACAGGATAAATGGTACTTGGACGGGGATTATGGATTTTAAACTTTTTATTACGTAAAGATGATTAATAAGCCATATTTCAAAACCGGTATGAAAAAAATAAAATTCGTTCCTCGATTTTCTCCTGACCTGACTCCAAAGGAAATGTTGGAGCTTGGAGTCTTTGGTGGGTTATATTTTTCTGATAAACCAAAGGAATTTCCTCGTAATTGGTTTCTCAAAGCGAAGCTTTCTTCTGATGGGAAAAGACACAAAGAATTAAATTATTTTGGCGTTAATGCGAGCCAACCGCTTTCTGTCTGGAAAGCAAAGGGTTGGATAAACTCACAAGACCCGCGCGGGTGGTTTCAGTGGTACTGCCGATATTATATGGGAAGAAGAACAGACGACGATGAGCGACAAATCAAACGATGGCATAATATGCAAAGACACGTCAGTCAGATAAAAAAGAACTGCCGAGTTGGAGACGAATTTTGCCGTCCAAGACAAAGACAAGCAATCCTGCATTGGGCATACGATTCGAGAAAGTTGTAATCTTTTTGTAACATTTAAAAATTGTTTTTTCGGGGGTCTCTGTTTATTCGCGAATTTAAGATTAGAGTACTAAAAAAAGACTTCGAGAGATAGTTAAAAAAAGGATGAAATTACATCAATATTCAATGATAATTTAGATTGCTCTTTCAGCCAAGTCGTGCGAGTACGAGTGGCCTATAGGCATTTATGCAATCGTAGAAAAAAATATGAAAAATCAACAAGATAAATTTATTGCAGAAATTTTTGACCCCGCAGTGTCTTCGTGGACAGATATTGAGAAAAGCGTTGTATTCATTGAACATGAAGAATTCGGTGAAAAAGCATTTTCAGGTGAGAATCTTGCAAAAGATTTTCAAAATAAACAAAATATTGTTGTCCTTTTAAAATCTTCTGACACCAAGGCCGTTATTGGTTTTACTTATGCAGAACCGACGAGCAAAAAAGAAACTGCCTATATACGCGATACGGTAATACAAAAAGATTTTCGTCACAAACACCTTTTAGGAATATTAATGAACTGCATGGAGGAGGAGCTGAAAAAGCGAGGTTATAAATATATGGAGAGAAAAGCAGCGGTGGCTAATGATTATGCAAAAAATATTTCGAAACATTACCAAGGGCGGATACTGGAACAAAGTGAACCACGATATACTCCATATTTGGACGGGCAGCAGGTTTTCTTTAGAATTAAATTATAATAGCCCAATTTAAAACTCGCCCGAGCGTCGTCGTTGTGGTATTCTTAAATTAAACAAAACCGTCAAACGAACTGATTATCTCTCGAGATGGCTGGTAGTAATAAAATGCTACGCAAAAGATTAATTTTTGGAGGGAGATTTTTCTAAAAAAACTATGTTTTCTAAAAATATAAAATTGTACCTTCTTATTTTGCTTGTCGCATTGGCCGCAATTTTCGGATCATATTATTTTTTGAGAAAGGGAAGTAATCCATCATTGATTCAATCTATCCGAGTTATTTCTCCAACAAGTGGTGATGTTGTGAAGAGTGGAACGGTGCAGACAATACAATGGGTTTCGGAAAATGTGCCCACGTCAAACAAAATAGCAGTTACCATAAGGCGCATTCCGCCACCGCCACTTCAAGAAGAAGGGCAGGAATTTGACCCGATTATTTTTACTAATTTGCCGAATACCGGAAGCAAAGAATGGACGGTTTCCGACATGTATCCTGAGGGTACGTATATTTTGGGAATCACGAGTTATGTTTCCGTTCCCGTTACCAATCCGATTACTGCGGAAAGCGGGGAATTCAGTATACAGAAAAATGAAGCAGTCGGTTTGGAATGTAATGATTCTCCGAAATATTTTGCCGTAGAGAAAAGTCTTTCCGATTCTGTTGGATCAAATATTCTTATAGAATACAAAACAAACCCTGAACAAAATTTCCCTTGTGTCTATTCAGTTACGAGCACTGATTTTGAATTAAAAAATGTTTTGGCGGAATATTTCTTGGCATTTACCGACAATTTTCTTGTTTTAGACAGCGGAACAGCACCGGAACCTCGCGGACTCATTGTATACGACCTCCGTTCTCGTAAAAATGTCTTTACTGATTCATACGCAAAACCCGTCATCGTAAAAGGCGACACTCTTACTTATTTTTCTAAAACAGACAACAAACCGACTTTGGAAAATTGCCCGAATTTGAATGAATACAAAGGAAATGGTCTTGGCGCGGTTATTATGTCAAAAGTTGTCGTCGATTTGTCGTCGTTTTCCAAAAAAGAACTCGGCGTGTTTGATTGCCGAGCAACGCAATAATCATTTAAATCATTCAGATTTCTTCGGTGGTTGATAGCAGAAACGGCAGAAATGAATGTGTTTGAAAATATTAATAAAAATGCACGCCAACAAGTAGCGTGCTTTTTTTGTAGGGTTTGTTTTTTATTGGAAGAAATGAGCAACAAAGACGATGGCCAGACCGAGGGCGGTAAGTCCGTAACCATAGTTTAAGCAAAAAAGCGAAGATTTCCGAAGGCTATCTGTTCTTTCGGTCGGTCTCTTCTCTCTGGAACAAACGACCATACCGAGCAAAATAACACCGGAAACTAAAATAGCAAAAGCGCATAGCAATAAAAAAATACCGACTGACATAAAAACCTCTCTTTGTGGTGAAAAAATATTCCATATGCAGAATATCACAGTTATTTGTGTTTGTCTAGGTAATGGGAGGAGAAGATGTTTATACGATAAAGTAATTGCTTTTATATCAATTTTATGGTATAATATAAACAATTATTTCATTATATTCTTTGAAAATATGGAGAAATACCATGAAAACCAAACAAACTACCGTGGAAACATGGTTGACCGCTCGTGACAGAAGTTCGCTTCTTCACAAGAAGAGCGATGTTCTGTTTGGTGGTCAAAAGAAAAAAGATGAGCCCGTCATTTTGGTTGACTCGAAAAAAATAAAGACCGTATAGCTTCGTGGTTTTTGCTCTGGCCGATTAGTATGATATGGTATGTTGTGAGCGATTTCGTAAGAGATATCGGTCGAAAAATAATTGCCCGTTGGCACGCGATGTATGAAAAAATTGTGACAGATGCGTATAAAGATGTCGACAAAAGGTTGCTTGGCGAAGATAATTAAGAAAAGTCGGCAGTAATTTTGAAGTTTAAATAACTAAAAAGCGTCGCATAATGTGGCGCTTTTCTTTTTGTTAAAATGTCGTTTTTTGGTGCTCGAAGTTTTTTGATATGTTATTATATAAGTATTATCATTAATTTTAACTTTATGAATCGAGAAAATATTACTACGGCTTTTGAATTGCCGGGTGCGAAAATTACTAAGAACCTTGGGTTGGTTCGGGGGATTATTGTTCGTTCACGGTCGGTTATCGGATCAATCGGCGGTTCACTTCAAACTATCATCGGCGGGAATATCACGATATTTACAAAGCTGTGCGAAAATACGAGAGAAGATTCGTATGAGCTTATGATTAAACACGCGGAAGAACTTGGTGCGAACGCTATTATTGGCGTTCGGTACGACGCCACCGAAATTCTCGGCGGTGTAACGGAAGTACTTTGCTATGGGACTGCCGTGACTATTGAGAAATAAGTTTCCGCAACTATAATTTAAAAATAAAAAAAGCCCCGTATGGGGCTTTAGGTTTTCTCTTTGGGTACTTCAGTTTTTAGGAATTCTTTTTATTTATATTTTCTAAAGTAATTTTTATTTGTTCTCTTTTTTCAGGGTCGTTTTCTTCAAAGTAGGAAAGAATTAGTCTGTTTTTTTCTAAAATTTCGCTTAGTCCGGCATCCGGAGTCATTTGAGACAATATGTCTAAAGATCCTTTCCCGAAGTGTTCCTCGATGGTACGCAAATGCATCATTGTTCCGCTAATGTAATTCTTCGCAAAATCTTTCCAGATTTCATCGATTTTCTCATCATCACCACCGCTCATTTTCAGAATAATCACATAGAGTAATTGTCTTTCCATTGGATATAAAGCACTCCATTCATTTTTTAATTCATTTTGATCTACATTCGGAAAGAGCTCATCGTAATGTTGCGTCATACCCTCTCTCGCTAATTCTTCGGTCATGGCTTCATTAAAACCGTTAAACTGATCTTTGTTTTCGCTTTGGCTGTCATAAAATGACGCATAGCCACTTTTTCCGATAAGCCGACTATCAAAATTTTCATTTTCTTGTGTTAAAAAACCGTAATTTATGCATGCTGCATGAAAAAACTCGTGTATGAGCGCATGCATAAAGGATTCCTTATTTTTAAGAAGCTCATCGCTCATTACGATATTGCCTCCAATGATTTTGTGAAATGCCTGGCCTTTTGCAATTTTTATACATATCTGTTCTGCACCGCCTTGACACGATTCTCTAATTTTTCTATTTTTTGCAAGTAAAACGAGGTCAGGATTCATAGAAAAATTGTTCTCTATTCCAAGACGCGTCAATGTTTCAGAAACCACCTCTGATGCTTTGCGAATAGCGGTAATATGTTCGGGAGTTTTTTGAATCACCTCTTCAGGAAGCATATCCATAAATTCGACGGCTTCTCGTTCGAGAGCCCCCTCCGGGTCTTGTTTTCCCACATTTATTTCGAATTTTCTCATAAAAATATTCTATCATATTACAGTTTTTTATAAAATATATTTTTTTGAATCTGATTGGTCTCTTCTTTTGTGAGGACAATAAAAAAGCCCCGCTATTTTGCGGGGCTTTAGGTTTGATATTTGGATATTTCAGTTTTTAATGTGGGAATTATCCTTCCACCACTTTGTTTCTTAAAAAACAACCTTCAAAGATCTGCGGAAATCGCGGTTGTTACGATTGATATTACTGATCTCAAAGAACTTTCTGCTTCATCTATAGATGCCGGAACACTAGAATATGAACACATTCGGGGTGAGCTTAAAGGTCTGGAAAAAGAGAACTCGCAGTTAAAGAAACTGGTAGCTGACCTTTCGCTTAATAACTCTATCCTTAAGGAAGTCGCCCAGGGAAACTTCTAAGCCCGGTCAAGAGACGCCGGGCGATTGAATACATCCTGGGAATATTTAAGAATGTCTCTGAACGCAGAGTATGCAGGGTTATAGGTCAGCCAAGATCAA
>CAIJYI010000002.1 GCA_903824855.1 uncultured bacterium
AATGAAACGAATCCGGAAAAGAAGGCGGAGTTTGAAAAAGATTTTATTGCCGATCTCAAAAAACGCATTGATGAAACCGCAAAATATATTCGACCGAGCGAAGGCACGTTGCCGTTTGCGATGATGTATATTCCCGCCGAAGGAATTTATTATGACCTCCTCGTCAATGAAGTCGGCGCGATAAAATCAAATACGAGAAGTTTGATTGATTACGCTTATAAAGACAAGCACGTCATTATTGTTTCTCCGACGACGTTCTCTGCCTATTTAAGCTCGGTGCTCTACGGTTTTCGTGCATTCAAAATAGAAGAAAGCGCACGCGATATTTCCAAACGTGTCGAGGAATTAGGAAAGCATTTGAAGGCGTATGATGAATATTATAAAAAAATCGGCAATTCTTTAGGAACAGTCGTCGGACACTATAATAGCGGTGCGAAAGAACTGAACAAAATTGATAAAGATGTCGTTAAAATAACGGGGAATTCGACAGGAATCGAACCACTCGTTCTTGATAAGCCACAGAACGAAGAAACATAAAAATATGGAAAAGAACAAATTTCAAATAGCGGAAAATATTGAACAAAATCCGTTTACCGATGTTTCTTTCGTGCAATTTTTTGAGGATTGGTGCAAAAAAAACGATAAGATTATTCCTCAAATTGTTTCTCGTGATGAGTGGGAGAAACAGAATGAGGTTTTGCAAAATAAAGAAAAGAACCAACTCCATGTGTTTATTCCGGAAGATTTGAAGCTCTGGGAGATGGTCGGAATAATGGAGGCGATAGACCACGATACTTTCAAAGATAAACCGGAGAAGCAGAATGAACGAAAAGATGAAATAGAAAAACTTGGAAAAAAATTCCAAAACGTTGCTATCTATATTGCTCAAAGATTAGACGTCATTACCGAAGGGAGAGATATTGCTGAAGCATTGACTCTTGAATTATACGAATATGGTTTGTCATTAACAGAACGAGGAAAATCGGGAGTAGAAATTTTCACAGATGAAATAAAAGAAAAAAAACTTTCCTCAGATGAAATGAATGAAGCGGAAGCATTTTTAATTGGAGGCAAACTTGTTCAGTCCAGAAAAGAAAAATCGACAAACGAAAACGATGAAGATATTCGCAGAAAAACACTCGTGCAATTTTTCCGTGTTTCAAGAAAAGCATTTCAATTGGAATCTCAATCAGAAAATCACAACCTTTCACTTCCGAATGAAGGATTATCTCCATGGCAATCGTCCTCGCCCATACATTCTGAATTCGTCAGAAAAATCGAAGCTTCATTAAAAAAAGAAATAGAGACTCCAAAATCGGAACTCACTAATTCCATTTTTGATAGGGGAATGGAGTTGCTTCGAAAAAATATATTGCCTCCGCTCGCAAACGAATCATCCTCTTTTGATTCAGTTAAAAAAATATTTTCGTTTTGGGAAAAAGGGGAAGTGACTCTTTCTCAATCTCTTAAAATTGATAAGTTGAAAAAAGTTCTCGATCAAATAAGAAAAACAGGAGATATTACTTCCATCACCAAAAAAGAGAAAGAGATTGTTGATAAGATACAGGATTCTGTGAGTGCTTATAAGTTTGAAGGGGCCGCCAATAATCCGGCGGAGATACTGGTGAGTCGCGAATTAAATTGTGTCGGAGGGTCAATCCTTGGTGGCGCACTTCTCGCGGAAGTGGGAATTCCATATCTTGTCGGTGATGTCCCTGAACATTCAATCCTTGTCGTCGCATGGAGTGACGATACGGTGGAATGGAGAGATATGATTGTTCCTCGGAGAAATCAAATAATTACCGATGAAATGCTGGAGGGAAATGAAAAGGAAGAGGGGACGCTTATGGTTTCAGAGGTTGCCGAAATGATAAAAAATCCACAAAAAGAAGTATCGTTGATAAATATTTCAGGTAATGAATATAGAAATAAATTTGATTGGATTGCAAAAGGTCAAAGACAATATTTAAAGATGTATTCTCCCGCTGTTGGTCATAAGTTTCAAACGGTAAGCAATGCCGGGTCAGCACTCATCGAACTTGGACAGCCATTATTGGCGATAGAAGCATTGAAGCAGGCCCTCGCTATCGATTCTGAGGATACAACTTCCCTTAACGGTATGGGTGATGCCATGATGCATCTCGGGCGATATGACGATGCCGTGGTTGAATACCAAAAAGCTATTCGTTCGGATATAGCTGACCCGGGTGCTTATTATGGTCTGGGAAATGCGCTTTTAGAATTAGGGGAGAATAACGAAGCGATACTCTCTTATAAACAAGCGATTAATCTTGGGATAAAAAAACCTTTTCTTTTTTATGATCTCGGAAACGCACTTTTCAATGCCGGGCGAAATCTCGAATCGATAGATTCTTATAAAGAATCGATTGCTGTGGATCCTCAAAATCCTTTGCCTTATTACGGCTTAGGAAAAGTTCTTTCAAAAATCGGAAACTTCGAGGATTCGATTTCCGCTTACAGAAGCTATATCTCATTAGCGGATCCTGTTCATGATACGTATTATATCTTAAATGCGAAAGAGATGATTGATATATTGGAGATACAAGTTAGAAGAGATAAAATCAAAAAAACAACATAATGTTATTAGCAATGATATTCTCAATGTGAGCTTTTTTAATTTGTCTTTATTTCTGTTGCAGCCCTTTCAATCATTTCATATTTTCTTATAGGAAAGAGCTAATGCCGTGGCAACACCTGAAAAAATAAAAAGAAAAAAAAGATTTTCTGTGAAGAAGAGAAGGGGAGGGTTTCCATTCCATGAATAGCTGAGGATGTTAAAAATATAAAGGAACGTCAATCCGGCGATTACTCCGACCAACATGCCGGTTATTATAACGATATGATTTTGTTTCATGAGAGTAATAAATAATAAGCGGAAATATTTTCAAAAAAAGTTCCGATAATTCCTTCCTATTAACAATGAGAAACATCGCTCTCAAAGTAAACGAATATCTTTTGTCATATTCACCTTCAAAAGAGAATATTTTACGCAAAAAAATTATCCACTTTTTGAAACTTTTTTTTAAGCACCCAAAAAACCCTTTATTATAGGGCATAAATTTCTTGTTGACAGCAAAATTGTTTTGTATATAATGGTAATCACGCTCTATGGAAAAGAAACAAAGATTTCATTAGGTGGCTTAGGTAACCGAATACGTTACCCCGGTCGCCTTAAAGCGATTTTTTTTCTGAAATTGACTGATACGGAAAAGTAATTTGACAACAGAATCCTGCCGCGGATATTAGACAATAGTCATGTGGTGCAAATCACATGATCGGGTTTTTTCGGTCCGTAGGCAGTAGCAAGCCCGTCAACAACTTTCTAGCCGAAGGTTGTGACGGAGCAGGTAATCAAAAATTAAAGTAAGCAAATGTATTTTACGATTGCACCAGCGGTGGTGAATCGTAAAAGTGGTTTTTAACTTTCCTAATAGGAAAGTAAGAGCATATGGTGGATGCCTTGACTCTAAGAGGCGATGAAAGACGTAGCTTGGCTGCGATAAGTCACGGTGAGGTGCCGAGCAACCTTTGACCCGTGAATCTCTGAATGGGGAAACCCTGCCAGATAAAATCTGGTAATTCCGAATTTAACGTCGGAAAGTATACTCGGGGAAGTGAAACATCTCAGTACCCGGAGGAAAAGAAAATAAACAAAATTATTTCCTTAGTAGCGGCGAGCGAAAAGGAAGAAGCCCAAACCAGCGCTCTACGCGCAGTTCATAAAGTAGAAAGTTCATCAAGTTCATAAAGTACGGACGGCGTCGTCGTGACTTTATGAACTTGATAAACTTGATAAACTTTTGACTTGCGCGTAGTGCGCTGGGGTTGTAGGGCGGAAACGTAGAATTTATTCTAGAAGAGTTAAAAAAGGTTATATTAACTGAAGTTGCTGGAAAGCAACGCCGAAGAAGGTAATGGCCCTGTAAGTGAAAATATAATCTCTCTTTTGTTTCCGTACCTGAGTACTTCAGGACACGAATAGCCTGGGGGAATCTGCCGGAACTAACCGGTAAGGCTAAATACTCTTAGAGATCGATAGTGAACAAGTACCGTGAGGGAAAGGTGAAAAGAACCCCGGTGAGGGGAGTGAAATAGATCCTGAAACCATATGCTTACAAGGAGTCAGAGCGGATAATTTATTATTCCGTCATGGCGTGCCTATTGAAGAATGAGCCAACGAGTTAATGTGTGTTGCCTGGTTAAGTCCGTTACTGGATGGAGCCGCAGCGAAAGCGAGTGTTAATAGCGCGTTAGTATCACACATTAGACCCGAAGCCTGAAGAGCTTGCCATGAGCAGGGTGAATTTCGCCGAAAGGTGAAAGGAGGCCCGAACCGGTTGGTCGTTCAACTCCATCGGACGACTTGTGGCAAGGAGTGAAAAGCTAATCGATTCAGGTAATAGCTGGTTTTCTCCGAAATAGCTTTTGGGTTAGCGTCAAGGTTACCTTCCGGGGGTAGAGCACTGGAAGAGTTAAATAGGGAGCAATCTCGTTAACTCTATCAAACTCCGAATACCGGAAGCCATTACTTGGCAGTTAGACTGTGGGGGCTAAGCTCCACTGGTCAAAAGGGAAACAGCCCAGACCTCCATTTAAGGTCCCTAAATCTACGTTAAGTACGCTTAAGGAGGTGAAATTTCTCAGACAGTGAGGAGGTTGGCTTAGAAGCAGCCATCCTTTAAAGAAAGCGTAACAGCTCACTCACTAAGAGATCTTGCGCCGAAGATGATCGGGGTTAAACGTGGTACCGAAACTGAGGATGTTCGTTTTCTTCGGAAAACGGGCGTGGTAGGAGAACGTTCTTGACTGCTGTGAAGCCAAAGGGGTGACCCATGGTGGAGCGTCAAGAAGTGAGAATGTTGGCACAAGTAACCGCAACGTGGGTGAGATCCCCACGCGCCGAAAGACTAAGGTTTCCTTTGCGATGTTAATCAGCGAAGGGTTAGTCGGGCCTAAGGAGATGGCGAAAGCCGCATCCGATGGACACATGGTTAATATTCCATGACTTCCTTGCATTGCGACGGAGTGACGAAGTTCTGTATGTTTTGCGCATTATTGGATTTGCGTTCGTGCTTCGAGAGAGTTCTCCTGGTAAATCCGGAGAGCGTCCTTTAGTGGAAATCTCGAGAAGAGCGAAAACTTTAGGGGCAACCCTAGGGGATGAGACAAAGCGAGCTTCCGAGAAAAGCTTCTAAGCATAAATGTAAGGAAACCGTACCGTAAACCGACACAGGTAGTCAGGTCGAGAAGACCAAGGCGAACGAGTGATTGCTCCCCAAGGAACTCGGCAAAAAAGCAGCCGTAACTTCGGGATAAGGCTTGCCGGCACCTTCATTCAGCTTTTAAAGTTGATGAGGTGTCAGCGACAAAAAACGAGACGAGACAAAGTTCATATTATAGTAATATAGTAGTAGAGAAATTTTGTTTGTTAAGCTGAGCTCTTCTTTCAGATTTGAAATTTGAATGAAGGTGCCGGCCGCAGCGAAAGTTTCCCTGGCAACTGTTTATCAAAAACACAGCTCCCTGCGAACTCGCAAGAGGATGTATAGGGGGTGACACCTGACCAATGCCAGAAGGTCAAATAACGGTGGTGCGATTATATCAAGCTGGCTGTTATAAGCCCTGGTGAATGTCGGCCGTAACTATAACGGTCCTAAGGTAGCGCAATTCCTTGTCGGGTAAATTCCGACGTGCACGAATGGTGTAATGACTGGGGAACTGTCTCGGGGAGTAGCTCGGTGAAAATACAGTGCCGGTGAAGATGCCGGCTACCTGCAGTTAGACGAAAAGACCCCAGAAGCTTTACTGTAGCTTGGTATTGTGTATGTTTTGAGACTGCGTAGAATAGGTGGGAGGATTTGAAGTGATGATCTCGGTTGTCATGGATCCAACAGTGAAATACCACTCTTTCTTGGGGCATACACTAATCTGTACGGCAAAAACGTACGGAGACAGTATCTGGTGGGCAGTTTTAGTGGGGCGCTATCCTCCCAAAAAGTAACGGAGGAGTGTATTAAGGTACCCTAGGCGCGAATGGAAACCGTGCCGATTGCGCAATGGCAAAAGGGTGCTTGACTGCAAGTCGTAATTGACAAGCAG
>CAIJYI010000003.1 GCA_903824855.1 uncultured bacterium
ATTTGCTTGACAGTGGCGGTGCTTCAGGTACACTGCTAGTACCTACTGAAAAGGATTTTTCTTTATGTCAGAGGCTCATTTTTAAGAGCAAGACCAGTAGGTGTACATTGACAATTTAATAAAGATTAGGAAATATCCAGCGAGGTATTTTCTAATAATGATCACCAAAAATACTTGTTTAAAAACAAGTTAAATGCAAGTAAGTGAAGTGGGAGAGATTTAAATTTTCTCCTGCTTCGTTCAATCTGAGAAATCGGTACAACCCCGCGAGGGCGCGTACCGTAGATGACGTTCCCGTCATCTTATAAGTAGAGTTTGATCCTAGCTCAGGGTGAACGCTGGCGGCGTGGATAAGGCATGCAAGTCAAGGGGGCCCGCAAGGGCAACCGGCGAACGAGGTAGTAATGCGCAGGTACGCACCGAAAAGTCTGGCATAGCTAGCCGAAAGGTTAGGTAATTCCGGATGGTCCCGATTGAGCAATCTTTCGGGTAAAGGAGCAATCCGCTTTTTGAGCGGCCTGCGTCGCATCAGCTAGTTGGTAAGGTAATGGCTTACCAAGGCTACGACGCGTAGGGGAGCTGAGAGGCTGACCCCCACCGATGGAACTGAGACACGGTCCATACACCTACGGGTGGCTGCAGTCGAGAATCTTCCACAATGGACGAAAGTCTGATGGAGCGACGCCGCGTGGTTGATGAAGTCCTTCGGGACGTAAAGACCTTTTATGCGCGAGAAAGTTATTGATCAGCGCATGAATAAGAGGCTCCTAACTCTGTGCCAGCAGGAGCGGTAATACAGAGGCCTCAAGCGTTACCCGGATTCACTGGGCGTAAAGGGTGTGTAGGTGGTGATGTTAGTCTTTTGTTAAATGCTCCGGCTTAACCGGAGCTCTGCGGAAGATACGGCATGACTCGAGGATGTGAGAGGTGTGTGGAACTCATGGTGTAGGGGTGAAATCCGTTGATATCATGGGGAACACCAAATGCGAAGGCAACACACTGGCATATTCCTGACGCTGAGGCACGAAAGCGTGGGGATCGAACGGGATTAGATACCCCGGTAGTCCACGCCCTAAACGATGATTTCTAGTTTTTCGGAGTATCGACCCTCTGGGAGACAAAGCTAACGCGTTAAGAAATCCGCCTGGGGAGTACGGCCGCAAGGCTAAAACTCAAAGGAATAGACGGGGACTTGCACAAGCGGTGGATCATGTGGTTTAATTCGTCGATAAACGAAAAACCTCACCAGGGCTTGAAACCTACACGAAGATTCGGAGAAACTCGAATCGTCTCACAAGGACGGGTAGGCAGGTGCTGCATGGTCGTCGTCAGTTCGTGGTTTGAATTGTTCCCTTAAGTGGGGTAACGAACGCAACCCTCATTGCCTGTTAGAAATGTCAGGCGAGACCGCCCAGCCCATTGAAAATTTTCACTGAAAGTTTTTAGCGGGCTGGGAGGAAGGCGGGGATGACGCCAGATCAGCATGGCCCTTTGATGCCCTGGGCTACACACGTGATACAATGGTCACTACAACAGGTCGCGACGAGGAAACTCTGAGCTAATCCTTTAAAAGTGGCCCCAGTTCAGATTGGAGTCTGCAACTCGACTCCATGAAGTCGGAATCGCTAGTAATCGCGGGTCAGCTATACCGCGGTGAATACGTTCTCAAGTCTTGTACTCACCGCCCGTCACGTCAAGGGAGCCGGGAGTACCCGAAGATCCGGCATTGTCGGATTTAAGGTAAGTTCGGTAACAGGGACGAAGTCGTAACAAGGCACGGCTAGCGGAAGCTGGTCGTGGAACAATTTCATTTTATGCGATTGCGTTGTTTTTAAAGCAACACAATTCGAAATGGCGATAATTCACTCTAAGTGAATAGGACTATGATTCTAGAGTCCATAACTCGAATCCCCCCGCCTCAAGGGAGAGAGAGGCAAGTAGACCTGAGTGAAACAAAAGAAAGTAAATTTCTTTGGTGGTTTGTGATTGCAACAGAAAATACCCGCATATTCTGCGGTTTTTTTGTGTCTGGCTTCGTTTGTCAGTCAGAGCAGAGCTGTCTTTTTCGCAATCTTCGATTTAATTTTTTCTTTGACATTTTTTTAATATTTGTGCATTATTGTTTCGTCGGACGTAACCGCCGTGCGGAGTTGGTTTCAAAAATAACGTAAACCCGCGTCTCCGACCGATGTTCTTTGTTAGGGACTGTGTCCTAAAAACTTGAGGAGAATTGAAATGAAGAAAATTAAATTTGCGAAATTGTCGCAAACCGCGAAAAAAAATATTTTGCATACCGCACGAGATTTACCCTTCGGGAGATTTCTTGCTTGCGTATCGCCGAGTGCTTGTCGGCAAGTAATGGAACCCGAAGTAAAAATGGGACGAACTTTTTCCCGCGATTTACAAATTTTTTGCGAAGAAGTAAGCCGTCTTTGTCGAGATGATAAGTGGGCAAAAAATTATTTGCTCTATGGACAATCTCCGTACTGTTGGTCACACATCAAATTTGATCAAGAAAATAATCGTCGAACAGAAACGAGTGATGTCGCTGTCGCTGAAAGGCTGGGTCGCTATTTGATTAGATGGGATTTTCTTTATCACGGAAATCGTTTTGAAAGTGATACTAATTCAGGTTGGAAACTGAAAAAAAGACAACAATTTTCTCTTGAGTTTTCAGCTAATTATAAAGAGCAAAAAGGACTACTTGAAATACATTTATCTGATTCAATGACGAATCTTGAAAATGTTATTGAGATTGCGGCCATTATCGGCGCATTTAATGATTGGGATGAGGCGTATATTTCTCGATATAATTATTGGCGAAAAGCAAATTGCGTCCTGATTGATTTTCCGCTTGTTGTTCCTAAATCTCCGGATGACGAGGTGAAAGAACTTTATCAAACAGAAGACCTCAGTTCTAAAATCGTTGCCGAAGAACTCACCGTTGTAATACCTAATCTATATCGTTCGTGGCGAGAATTACTCGCTGTTGAAACGGAAAAGGTTTTTCGTGAGCGAGGACTTGATTTTGTTTTTGATAATGAAGAAGTAGAATTATAGCAGAGGTACTCCGCTCCGAATTTTTCGGGGCGGTTTTTTATATGAAAAAATGAGACAGACATCATTTTTTTCTTGTCGATAAGGATTTTCTGATTTTATGAATATAGTATATAATGAAAACAACGCAATTTTATAGATAATGAAGAAAACAAACAATACAGGATTTACATTGATTGAACTTTTGGTTGTTATTGCAATCATTGCGCTTTTGTCTTCTGTGACAATGGCGTCATTAGCCAAAGCACGTCAAAAATCGCGTGATGCAAAAAGAATTGCTGATATCACGGCTATTCGGACGGCGCTTGAAATGTATTACAGTGATCATAATGGATATCCAAATCCGGGATGGGGATGGAAGGGAGAATGTTCCGCGTGGGGAGGGCTTGCCGCAAACAATGTTATTCCCGGCTTGGTTCCGACTTACCTTGCAGATATGCCGTCCGCTCCAACAATGAATACCGTAGCCAATACCGATTGTTATTTGTATCTTTCAAACGGAGTTGATTATGCATTTATTGATTATAATTCAGGCGACACTAATTATTTATCTCAGCCTACTATTATTGACCCGAGTCGCGATGGAGGGACAGATGTTTGCCTTATTGACGGACCCACCTCTTGGTCATGGAAAGTGAGTTCACAAGGGGGTCGCTGTTGGTAAAAAACTTAATTAAAAAAATAACCGTCTCGAATTCTCGGGACGGTTTTTTGTGGGTTTAGTGGTGGTGATCGTGATGACGATGATGATGTTCGTGTTCATCGTGCTCATGCTCATGGTCATGTCCGATTTTCCAATCGCCTCTGACTATTCGTATGGCGAGAACACAAAGAAGAAAGAGAAGATAGAAGGCAATGATGAGTGCCATTATCCAGTCGGCACAATACCAATTGGTCAGACCTATTATCGCAGAAGATCCAATAACTCCGATTGAGACCATCATGTCCGACAAAGCATGAAAGGACATTGAGTCGTGCCGGATGTTATGTTCGCCTTTCGGAATTTTGTGCATCATCCAAACAACGAAAGCGTTCAATGCCAAACTTATGGATGCCATGAAAAAAGTCCACCAGCCGAGTACTTCTCTCGGAATAAAAATTCGTTCAATCGCTTCTGAAAAAACGAGATAGTCTCCGATAAAAAGAAGCGCAAAGGAAATAAATACGGCAATTTTCGTCCACCTTAATTCTTGTCCCGGATAGAATTTTGCAATAATCAGAACAAGCGCCAGAAGTCCGTAAGTTGAACCGTCTGCGATTCCGTGGGTTGCATCTCCAAATAAGGAAACAGAATTTGAAATGAGATATTGAACCCCTATTTCAAGCAATCCTGCGAAGAGTGAAAGAAAGAAAGCGATGGTATAGAGACGAAGTTCCCTTGTATTCGCCGTCTCTATGACGCGGTTTGAGGGGGGTTCTGGTGTAGTATGTTGGTGGCTCTTGCGCACGGTATTCACCTCAGAAATAACAAAGAAATCTATTTATAACATATAGTGAAATACCGATAACGTCAATGTGTTTGAAAAACAAAAAAGTATGTTATACTGGATACTATATAAGGGGTATGTTTTCTCCTTCATTACAAATTACTAGATAGAATATTTTATAATATGGACGAAAAAAAAGTAGCAGATCATGGACATAAAGAGGTCGAAGTTGAAGAGATTAAAGAAGAGACAAAAAGCGAAGCAAAGAAATGCTGCGGTATTTGCTCCATGAACTCATCAACAAAAACCGCTATTTTAGTCGCCGTACTTCTCATTATTGCCGCATTGGCATTTTATTGCCGCAGTGCTTTTGTTGCCGCTACGGTAAATGGTTCACCAATCAGCCGTTACGAAGTTATGAAGGAAGCTGAGAAGCAGGATGGAAAAACTGTTTTAGATAATATTATTACGAAGAAAATTATCAGAGATGCAGCGATGAAACAAAAGATTGTGGTTACTGATACCGAAATTGCAGCCGAAATTACGAAACTTGAAACGCAAATGAAAGCTCAGAATACTACCCTCGATGCAGCTCTTACACAACAGGGAATGACGAGAGATTCTCTTCGAGAACAAATTATTCTTCAAAAATTGGTGGAAAAAATGGTTCCAAAAAGCGCACCTATCACAGATGAAGCGGTTGCTGCTTACATAAAGACCAATAGCATTGCTATTCCAAGCGGACAGGAAGCTACTTACAAAACTGAAATTGCCGCTCAAATGGCACAAGAAGCTTTCAGTCAGGCGGCACAAAAATTAATTACTGAAATAAAAGCAAAAGCAACTATTAATTATCTTATAAAATATTAATTTGTTGTATTGATAAAAAAGACGCTGAACGGCGTCTTTTTTATTTCCCCTCTTTTTCTTTTTACTGCGTGATATTTTTATTGTATTATTATTTTAAATAGGGGCTTATTAAAAAAATAAAATTGAAATATTTTTTATGAACAAAAAAATACTTTATGGTCTCATCGGTTTTCTTGTTGTTGTCGCGTTAGCGTGCCTTTGGTGGTTTAATTCTTACTCACCGGCACCATTGAAAGAATCAACCGGAAGCAGTGAAGTTGATCGCGCTGCTACCGCTGCCGATACCGCGCAGACCGGAGCGGGAAGTGCTATGGAAAAAGCAAATCCTTTTAGTGCGAATGTGAATCCTATGGGAGGATATAAAAATCCTTTCGAGTAATTTTTTCTCAACTTTCTTAATCCTCAATTTTATATCATGAAAAAAAATAAAAACATCATTTTCTCAATTATGATAGCACTTGGCGCAATTTCGTTTTCTGCGTTTATTGCTTCTGCTCAAACGGTAACACCGGCTAATGTGGGTTATCCGATTGCCGCGCTCGGAAATTGTAAAGATCAGGCCGATTGTAAAGCATTTTGTGCAAAAGGTGAAAATATGCCTTCCTGTGTTACTTTTGCAGAACAGAAGGGGATGCTCTCAGGAGAAGATCTTCGCATTTCAAAAATTGTAGCTGAAAAAGTCTCGAAGAAAGAAACTCCCGGAGGTTGTCAGACAAAAGCCGAGTGTGAATCATTCTGCCAAGGAAAGGTAGAAAATATCAACAAGTGTATTTCTTTTGGTGAAGAACTCGGGGTTATTCCAAAAGCTGATTTGGCAGAGGCAAAGAAAATATCAGAAGCTCTTTCAAAAGGTGCCAAAATGCCGGGTTCATGCAAATCAAAAACTGAATGTGAATCTTTTTGTTCCGTCGGCTCTCATATTGATGAGTGTTTGAATTTTGCCGAAGCGTCAGGAATTCTTCCCGCAGATCAATTGGCCGAAGCAAGAAAAGTCGCCCCATTTCTAAAGAATGGAGAAACCCCGGGGAAGTGTACCACAAAAGATTCATGTGACTCGTACTGTAAAGATGATACTCATTTCGAAGAGTGTCTCGGATTTGCAGAGAAGGCAGGATTTATTTCTTCGGAAGATGCGACTATGGCAAAAAAAGTTGGAGGAAAAGGCCCCGGAGGTTGTAAAGGAAAGGAAGAATGTATGACTTATTGTAATCAGGATGCCAATGCGACCGAGTGTGCAAATTTTGCAAAAGACAAAGGATTATTGACCAAGGAACAGGAGGCGGATATTAATACTGGCGTTGATCGAATGAGGGCCGGATTGGATCAGATACCTGCTGAAGCGAAGACGGAAGTTATTGCGTGTCTTGAAAATAGTATCGGAAAAGAAAAGTTTGATCGAATAATGGCAAAACTTGATTTACCGACGCAAGCTATTGGTGGAAAAATAGAAGCATGTTTTGGAAAGGTGGAAGAAATTATGAAAGCAAAAATGATGCCGGCAGGAGGTATTCCAACGGGAGCTTCCGGTGGAACGGGTTCCGCGCCAACCAAAGAAGAACTTATGAAAAATATTCCGGACAGTGTTCCTCCGGAGATGCGAGCAAATATTGAAAAGCAAATTGAAAGCCAAATACCATTAGGCGCACCGACTGGCGCACCGACAGGTGGTCCTGTACCGGCCCCGACCGCGGGAACTTCAGGAATGCCCACTGTTGATTGTTCCCGATTTAATTCTATGCTGTCAGCCCAATACTGCTCGGCTGTTCCGGAATCAGTTCGCGATATTTGTATAAAATGTAAAAGTTAATGCTGTTTTTCGGCTTTAATAATTTCTTTCTTTTTTTAACCGTCTCGTGTATTATATGCTCTATGGAACCGCAAAATAAAAAAAATTCTTATGAGATTGTCTCGGTTTGTGAGATTCAAGAAAATCTCGATAAACTAGAAGGGCACGGTGCTTATCAGACCCTCGTCTTCGCTGATGACGAAAAGTTGGCTCGCGATATTGCCCATATGCATTCCAGAAATACCGGCCGAATAATCAAAAGACCGGCGATACTTCTTCCTGATGGTCAGTGCTATTTATTAGCCGAGTCAGTCCCTATCTACCTTCAATCATCTGTCGAAGAGGCTCAAAAAAATATCGCATTGGCAAAACTTACTCCGGAAGAAAAGGATATGCTAGGGATAAAAAGTTAATTTGTAAAAACTGCTCTGAACGGGCAGTTTTTTAATGAAAGGAAAAAGGCTTGACAAATATTATTAATATGATATACTGGCGCCAGATGTAATTTCGCATCACATAGCTATATATGCCGACAATCGGCGAGGAGATGCTATGAACACTAATACGAAAAAAACCGGTGGTAAAACAACCCAAACAAGAAGACCTTATCCTTACAATATTACCCGTAACGCAACGTTATTGGCAAAACTTTTGGAAGGATTTACTTGGACTAAAGCGGTACTTCGTTTCAATGAGAAAAAAATTCTTGTTGCCGACGTAACACTGACTTCAAAAGAAGGTAAAGAAGAAGTTTTTAAAAACATCTTCGGTATGGATACTCCTGAAGGTCGTTTCGCGATTCGTCAGGCAGAAGCTGGTGTTGAAGTGAAAGCAGCCCCCAAAAAAACTCGTGTTGGTAAAACAGAAAAAGAACGGGCTAATGGCGTTCATGCTAAACACGAAGCCAACAAACGAGCTAAAAAAGAAGCTAACATAATTAGCTCAACCAATAAAGGTTGCGGACGTGGCTCAAATGGCGCAAATAATGATTCAGCCAAAAAAGCCGGCTTAGGCTCTGGAAGTACAAAAAAATAAGTTGATATCACAAGGACTGTGATTTACAAAATCAGCACAACGCCACTCGAGAAGAGTGGCGTTTTTTTATGCACTTGTTTGAAAACATAAAAAAATTTGATATACTACAATAATACGAATTAATCTGTGATATTTAAAAAATATGATTAAGGAATCAGAGATACCAGACTTTTCGAAAACAGAAGTATTCGTGACCACAGAAGTGGAATCTTCTCGTAGTCGAAATAAGAAAAAAAATGTAAAGCTTATCGTACTTTCTGTTGCTCTCTTTCTTGTTTCTTTTTATATTTTTATGCACATTAATACTACAATGGTAAATACCAATGTTCCGGATTCCGTCATAAAAGCTGAAATTCAAAAAATGCAAAACTTCTCCAATGATAAAAACAATTAACAAATCAAAAAATAAAGGATTCACATTGATTGAACTCCTTGTTGTTATTGCCATCATTTCGCTTTTGTCTTCATTGACGATGTCTTCTTTGTCGAGCGCAAGACAGAAATCACGGGCAACAAAAAGGATTGAGGATATGAAGGTCATCCAGACGGCACTCGAAATGTATTTCAATGATAATAATGCCTATCCGATTACTTTTCCGAGCTGGAGGAGCGAATGCTCCGGTATGGGTTCGTATGCGGCAAACAACGTTATCCCCGGATTGGTCCCGACCTATCTTGGAAAGATGCCGGCAGATCCTATGATGAATAAAACAGCAAATACCTCATGTTACGCGTATGCTTCTGACGGTAAGGATTATGCGTTTATGGATTTTAATGTTCCTGACTTAAACTATATGTCGGTACCTTCTTTAGTTGATACCGCTCGTGATGGTGGGGTTAATTGCGAGACTCTTGATGGGGCTGTTATTACGGCATGGAAGGTTCGCTCTTCTGCAGATAGTATTTGTTGGTAAAGAAAGGATACTATCGAGATGATATCATATCCATTCGATTGGTTTTTTTGCGTGGGTTTTTAAATATTCATTTGTCTTACTGAAATGTCGGCTTCCGAAAAAACCGTGGTGTGCAGAGAAAGGAGAAGGGTGCGCTGATGTTAAAATAAGATGTTTTTCAGAATCAATTTTTGAGCCCTTTCCCTCGGCAAATTTACCCCATAAAATAAAAACAAGATTTTCTTTTTTATCGGAAAGAGTTTGAATGACGGCATCGGTGAAAGTTTCCCAGCCATGTCCTTGATGAGAGCCCGGTTCATTCGCTCTTACTGTTAGCGTCGCATTTAGCAGAAGGACACCTTGTTCGGCTAAATAGGTGAGGTCTCCATTTTTTGGAATTGATAATCCAAGGTCGCTCTGTATTTCTTTATAAATATTTTGTAGGGAAGGGGGAACTGCCACGTTTTTTCCAACAGAAAAAGAAAGTCCGTTTGCTTGTTTTGGTCCATGATACGGATCCTGCCCAATAATGACTACTTTTACGTCATCATAAGGGCATAAATCAAAAGCGCGAAATACTGATTTCATCGGAGGATACACCGTTTCGTTTTCATATTCATCATGCAAAAAATCGCCCAACTCTTCAAAATAAGGTTTCTTAAATTCCGAAGCCAGCGCCTTTTTCCACCCTGTTTCGATTTGTACCTGTTGTTTCATTCTTCCTAAAATACCACGTATAAATATTATGCGCAAAAAAATAATAGTAACCACAACACATCTATCGAAATTTGTTTGGAGGTTAAACCTCAAAAGTGTGGTAGACTGGAATTTATGAATAGAGAACCATTTGCTGAAGGGGAATTATATCATGTATACAATCACGGAGTGGATGAAAAAAATATTTTTGTTGATGAATATGATTCTCTTCGTTTTCTTGAAAGTCTAATCTTTTTTAATACTGAAGAGTCGCTCGGTGGAATATATTTAAGCAGTCTCTCTGATGGTAACGAAATAGCCTCATCGAAGCCGCATAAAAAATTGGTGAATATAGTTTCGTATTGTCTTAATCCGAATCATTTTCATCTCTTGCTGGAACAGATTTCAGAAAAAGGGATTAGTGAATACATGCAAAGGGTTGGAGGAGGTTATACTATGTATTTCAATAATAAATATAAGCGTAAGGGATCTCTTTTTCGTGGAACATTCAAATCAACGTGGGTAAATTCAAATGAGTATCTTTTATATCTGAGTGCGTATATTAATTTAAATTATCGCGTCCATAAAATACCGGAAGCTATCATTTCCGTTGTTCGTTCTAGTTGGCAGGAATATACAGGAGTACCAAAAATAAATGTTTGCAAGAAAGATATTATTTCGCAGCAATTCAAAGACCAAAAGGAATATGAAGATTATGCCAAAGATGCTCTTCCTATCATGCTAGAAAGAAAGATTTTAGAAAAAGAATTAAAATATATGACCATTGATTAGCAATTCTGTTTGGAGGTTAAACCTCCAAACAAAATGGAATATATGTGTTGTGATTTTTATTGGCGATTTTATATATTTATGATATAAAACAAATTAATTATGTTCATCTAATTTTTTGGAAAGGAGCGGGGTGAAATGGTTAATGTTCAAAAAGAAAGTTTTCTTTGGTGGATAGTCTATATATTTTTCCATCTATTTACCTTCATGTTCGGCGGTCTGGCTAAACTCTTTTTAATTCCATAATATCAAGTAAAACAGAGCCCGATTCGTCGGGCTCTTGACTTTTTTAGCAATGTAATATATTATATGATGACTAACACGCCTAGGGAAAAACGAGCAACGTTTATCCGTATGCTCGTTTTTTATAGAGTTATTGGGGCTAAAACGCGAATAGGGCGTTCATTTTCTCAAACATACTCTTACAGCCTGTCTCAAAGCATTACAGGCAAATAATAATAAATTCAGCGGTTAAGGCTTTGAGGTAAGCGCTAAATAAAAAAAGAGAAATATATGAATCCAGTTAAACCAAATCGCGATCACTCACGCAGGGATCGCCCTAATAAGGCGGGCGACAGAACTTTCAATGGAAAGAGAACGTTCGGCGCGTCTGCACACAAACCGGGAGGAAGACCTTCTTTCGGTGGAAATAGAGGAGCCGGCGGACGAAAATTCGGTGGCAAAAGCCAAGGATCTAAAGGGTCCCGTTTTAAAGGTGCAAAACTCGACGTTTCCCGTTTTATAAACAAAGCGAAGGAACTCGAAAAACCGCGTCCATACGTTCCGCAACACGAATTTACACAATTCGGATTTTCCGAAATTGTGGAAAAGAACGTCGTCGGAAGAGGATATAAGACCCCGACTCCGATTCAGGATCAGGCAATCCCTCACATCCTTCTTGGAAAAGATGTTATCGGAATCGCTAATACCGGTACCGGAAAAACAGCAGCTTTCCTCCTTCCTCTGATTGAGAAAATAGTAAAAGCTAAAGACGAAAAAGTTATCATTATTGTTCCGACTCGCGAGTTGGCATTGCAGATTGATATGGAACTTCGCTCATTCGTGAGAGGAATCGGTATCGGAAGCATTTCCTGCATCGGCGGTTCAAACATCAGAGAACAGATGCGTGCGCTTCGAAACAAACACAATTTTGTTATCGGAACACCGGGACGTTTGAAAGACTTAATGGAACGAAAGTGTTTGCGTATTGAAGAATTCAAAACTGTTGTTTTGGATGAAGCCGATCGAATGCTCGATATGGGTTTCATTACCGACATCAAATTCATTTTGAAAGGAATGCCGTATGATAGACACTCGCTCTTCTTCTCGGCAACATTCTCTCCTGACATTGAAAAACTCGTCGGAGGATTCTTGAAAGAACCGGTTAAGATTTACACCAGAGTCGGCGATACTGCCGCTTCAGTTGATCAAGATATTATTCGTATCGGAAGAGAAAAAAAGATCGAACTTCTTCATGACTTGCTTTCTAAGAAAGATTTTGAAAAAGTACTTATTTTTGGACAAACGAAATGGGGAGTTGAGAAGCTTTCCAATGAACTTGAAAAGCGCGGATTTAAATCCGCTTCCATTCACGGAAACAAATCTCAAGGTCAGAGAAAAATGGCACTTGAACTTTTCAAAGGAAATCGTGTTCAAATCCTTGTCGCGACAGACGTCGCTTCGAGAGGGCTTGATATCAATGACGTAAGTCATGTCATCAATTACGACCTACCTGCAACCTATGATGATTATACTCATCGCGTAGGAAGAACAGGAAGAGCCGGCAAGAAAGGAAAAGCGATTACTTTTGTCGACTAAACGAAATCAAAAATTTTAAAAATAAAGTCTATAAAATCAGAGCCATAACGGCAAAGATTTTATAGACTTTATTGTTATATTTGTTATTATTGAATTATGGAAAGTAAGAACAAAAAATCTCATAAAATCTTTCATGGCGCTTTGTTTGCGTTTGTTTTTTGTTTGCCGATTTCCGTTTTGGGAGCGACGGCCAAACTTGAATATTCAGCGTGGTTGCCTTATTGGGCGAAAGCTTCCAGTACTGCGGACGTTTTACCTAATCTTTCGTTACTAACCGAAGTGAGTCCTTTTTCTTATACAGTCAAAACTGATGGAACTCTTGTCGATACAGCAAAGATAACGGTAGAACCATGGAAATCATTTATTATTACCGCGAAAGCTAAAAAGGTAAAAATTCTCCCTTCTATTTTATGGAATGATGCTAATTCTATTCACACGGTTTTGAAAACCTACACACTTCGTGTCGCTCATGAAAAAGCGATAATGAAAATTGTTGTCGATAATAATTTTGACGGAATTGATATTGATTACGAAAATAAAAAAGCGGAGACAAAAAAATATTTCTCTTATTTCTTGCAGGAAATTTCTACGCAACTCCATAAGAAGAATAAGATGCTGACTTGCACGATTGAACCGCGCACACCGCTTTTGTCACGCTTCACCGTGATTCCGAATGATATCGCTTATGCCAATGATTACGCCTCGCTTAATGCCTATTGTGACCGTGTGAGGATAATGACTTACGATCAAGCGATAATTGATTTGCAGTTAAATGCCGAAAAGGGAAGTGCAGGGACACCGTATACGCCCGTCGCTGACCCTGTATGGGTGAAAAAGGTTGTATCCTTGGCAAATAACGCAATTCGCCTCAGTAAAATCGTCATTGGAGTACCAACTTATGGATATGAATTCCGTGTTACTCCGGATGGTAAATGGCTTGATTATGAACGACTAAGATCAATCAATTACACCGATGCAATAGCGTTGGCAAAAAAAGTTGGTTCGACTCCGACAAGAAACTCGGCAGGAGAATTAAGTTTCACCTATTTTTCGCCGAATGATACGGCAACATCGACTGCAACGTCCACACCTGCTTCAAAACCGTTTCGTCTTGTTTGGTTTAGTGATGCTTCGGCCATTGCCGATAAAATTGCGCTGGCTAAAAGTCTTGGAGTTAAAGGTATTGCTATTTTCAAAATTGACGGAGGAGAAGACCCCATACTTTGGAGTAAATTAAAATAAAAAAAGAACACCCGAGCATTTGCTTCGGGTGTTTTGAATTTATTTTTCGTCTCGTTTTTGTTTTATTCGTAAAACTTTTTCAAGGACAAAAGTATCAATTTTTCCGTACGTCGGATTTTTTAGTTCAACTTCTTTTTCTTCCGGTTCAGGTTCCTTAAGTTCAGCTTCCTCTTCGGGAATGATTTCTTGAGCAACCACTGCTTCCGCAAGAATTTGCAGAGGTAAAATTTTCTCGACATCTTCCTCTGTTGGAGGAACTGCGGGGTCTATTTTTACTTCCTTACGTCTTTCAGGTATTCCTGCCGGAGGAACGGGGTTTTCTTCGACTCGGTCGCCTGTTCTATGCAACGCTTTTTCATAGCCGCTAATCATTGATCTTAAATCAGCGTGAGCTTTTTCTAGCTTTTGCATATCTTTTTGGCGATTCATCTCAACCTCTTCAATTCGCACTCCAAGATAAGCGCCTTGGTATGTACTACCACCACGGACTTTTACACGGTCCTTCTTACTATGAATTCTGAAATGATGGCTAATCCATTTAATTGCCCATTCAAATGCGAATATCGTCAAAAAGACGGCAAGTATCACTTTTCCATACAGAACATAGAAATTATAAATTTCCGGGAAACCGTTAGTGAGTCGTTCTGTAATTTCCGGTTGATAGATGATTGTCCAAACGGATGCGGCGGAAAAGCCCGCTGCGGCTGCGACAACAAATATCAGTGTATGATGGATAAAGTCGTATATATCGACAATCCATTTCCAAATGTTTTTGTAAACTTCGGTATATTTAAAATAGCCGACAGTTAACAGGATAATGAATAGTACAGCCCCGATAGAGCTATATATTCGTGGGTCAATTAACATTTCATACGTAATCATTTTTCCTCCTCTTTCTTTTCAAGAAACTATTTTTAGCCTGATTTCAGGTACCAGACATATAGTATCATTTTTATAAAGAATGTCAACAATGACCGAACGAAAAGAGAAAATAGTAAAGAAACGAAATCGGTGCGAAAAATGTATGAAAACTTTGAATAAAGAAGGTCTCTTGATATACTATAAACCATGGAAACTATACCTCAAGAAAAAAAGAGAGTGGATAATGTTTTTCCCTTTGTTGAAGAACAGATGAAAGAAAAACTTTTGGCGTTACAAGCTGACCCTTCGATTAATAGTCATTATATGTACGGCGGGGCTCTTCATGATATCCGTGAAGGAAACAAGGAGGATGAAATGATTGCACGAGCGCAAATGAACACACGTGCTGCGATACTCGTTCAGGAAGAAGCAGAGGATGAAATGAGAAAAAACCTTTCCTCGAAGGAACTATATTTGCGTGTTGAAATGGCCGCAAAACTCGCCGCTTTTTATCGAAAAATGGAGGGCATCTATTCATTTGTCGCAGAAACGAGAAGTAGGAAAAATGACGATATGAATTTCATGGGGATGGAAAAGGTGTTGAAAGAAGAATTTATACATTTAAACGAGCAAATATAATATTCATTACCTATGACAACTGAAGAAAAAGTAAAAGAACATTTGAATATTTTGCGCGCACTTCAATCGGAGAGCGGACTTTTTTCTGCCGCCGCACCTTCTGTGTCGACCGGTTATGATAAGGCATGGTTGCGGGATAATTTTTATACCTCGCTTGGATTTGAGTACTCAGGCGACATCGATACGATAAAAAAAGTTTGGAGGGCGATACTCAATCTTTTTTTGAAACATGAGGAAAAAATAAACTGGGCGATTGAACATAAACCTCACGCAACATGGCAATATATTCATGCCAGATATAATCCGGAAACTTTTGAAGAATTCTGGGAGGAGTGGGGGAATAAGCAAAATGACGCCGTGGGGGCGGTACTTTTTAAGCTTGCTGATTTGGAATTAAAAGGGATTCACGTTTTGGAAACGGAAGATGATAAACGGATAGTAGGAAGATTGGTTGAATATTTAAATACGATTGAATATTGGAATGACTCCGATAATGGCGTCTGGGAAGAATATGAGGAGGTACATATTTCATCTGTTGGAGCTGTCGTTGCTGCGTTGAAAAAAATCTCTCAACTTCCTTACGTGAAGATACCTGAAGGAATGATTGAAAAAGGAGAGGAAACATTGAACCGACTTCTACCTCGTGAGTCAAAAACTAAATTCGCCGATCTCGCACTGCTCTCCCTTTCATATCCGTATCACGTTATCAGTCGCGAAATGGAAAACATTATTTTACAGAATATTGAATATCATCTGGTGAAAGAAAGGGGAGTGATTCGATATAAAACCGATAAATATTACAATAAAAATAAAGTTGACGAATGGAGCGAAGAAGCTGAATGGACGATGGGCTTTCCTTGGCTCGCGATAATTTACGCCGAACGTGGAGATTTGGAAAAAGCAAAATATTATCTTGAAAAAACGGAAAAAGTTTTAACGACGGACCAAAAACTTCCCGAACTATACTTTTCAAATAGTGAAAAACCAAATGAGAATATTCCGCTCGCTTGGGCGGAGAGTCTCTATGTCGTGGCTCTTTTGGAACTTGAAAAATTAGAGAAAAAATAACTCACGTTTTGAGGTTTTTGTCTATATTTTTCAACATTTATTCAATATTCGTCAACGTTTGATTTCGTCGTCATTCATTGCTATGATACTTCTATGGAAATACTAGGAAAACTGCTCGGGACTGAAGAACGGGTAAAAATTATGAGGCTGTTTTTATTGAACGCCGAAATGTGTTTTGATGCCGGAGACATTATGGAACGAAGCAAGGTGAATAAAAATTCGCTTCGAAAAGAAATAAATCTTCTTCTTAAGATAGGTTTTATAAAACCGAAAAATTTTACAAAAGACATTGAACGAAAAGCCGGAGCAGACATAAAGATTACTAAGAAAAAAGTTTCAGGTTGGCAGTTGTCAATGGACTTTCCGCTTATACTTCCCGTCAGAAATTTACTCATCTCTTCAGATCCTATTAAAAAGGAAGATATTATTGCTCGTTTTAAAAGTGCGGGAAAGGTTAAACTTCTCGTTCTTGCAGGGGTGTTTATTCAAAAGGAAGATAGTCGTGTCGATATTCTTATCGTTGGTGATTATCTGAAGCGAAAAGCGGTAGAGAATATATTACGCTCGATTGAAGCCGAAGTCGGAAAAGAGCTTTCTTACGCACTCTTTGATACTCAAGACTTTATCTATCGTTTGAGTGTCTATGATAAATTTGTAAGAGACATCTTGGATTTCCCACACGAAACTATTTTAGATAAACTTACCCCGGCATAACTGCTAACGACGACTTTCTTATGTGCATAAGTGGAGTTGATTTTTTTTACGGTTCGTGATATGATACAAACCATCGTATAAAAGGTAATTTCATCGCGGGGTGGAGCAGCCTGGTAGCTCGTCGGGCTCATAACCCGAAGGTCGTCCGTTCAAATCGGACCCCCGCAACAGGTAATAAAAAGAGGCGCTTTTGGCGCCTTTTTTTATTGCCTGTTGTGGGGGAGTAAAGACAACTGCTTGTCTTTACGTTCCGATTTGAAAGTCGGAGCCATGCCCTCGCAAGGGCAGGCGAGACGGGGTCGCGGAAAATTTGTGTCGCAACACAAATTTATCCGTGACAATTCGGACCCCCGCGACAAATAACAAAAAAGGCGCTTCTTGCGCCTTTTTTTGTTGTCTTTTCTCTTTGCAACCAGTCTTCAAATTTGGTATACTAGCCGTATGATTATCACATATTACGGAGCGAATTTTATCAAGCTTCAATTCGGCGATGTCGTCGTTGGAATCGATCCGACGAGCAAAGAATCGAAATTTAAGAGCGGTCGCTTTGCTGCAGATCTTGCGCTTGTTTCTTCTAAGCACAAGGATTTTTCCGGCACTGACACTCTTTCGTTTGGGGACAAATCACCTTTTATTATAAATGGTCCCGGTGAATATGAAGTGAACGGAATCGCTATTACCGGATTCGCTTCCAAATCCCTTTACGAGGGAGAAGAAAGAATCAATACAATATATCTTGTGAACCTTGAGGACATGAAAATCTGTCACCTCGGGCCTCTTTCTGACACAGCACTTTCTACGGAGGCAAAAGCTCATCTTGAAGATATCGACGTAATGTTTGTTTCTGTCGGAGGCAAAGGGCTTTTAACAGCAGAGCAAGCGTATAAAATATGCGTTGATGTCGGACCGAAGATTATTATTCCTATGATGTATGAAGAAGACGGAGGAAAGGCGCTGAAAGCATTTTTGAAAGAAGCAGGAGATGATGGTTCCGCAGTCGTTGAAAAGCTCACAATTAAGAAAAAAGATTTAGAGGGAAGAGATGGTGATATCATAATATTGTCTTCAACGTTATCCTAGTTCATGTATAAATTCATTGTAAAATTACGAGGAGCCCCCGAAGACGTAAAAAAAACGTTTGCTGTTGGTGTCGCCGGCTTCATTACTTTTATCATTGTCTTTACTTCCTACATGCTTTTTAATCCGTTGCGAAATCAACCAAAAAAAGTTGAGGCAAAAGAGAATCTGGTGACGCCGTTTTCTTCCATATCGAGTTTGTTTACGGAATCCTTTGGTGGTTTAAAAAATGATATTGGTGCATTGCCGATTAGATCTCTCGTTTCAACATTTATTGGTCAACAATCGACAACGACGACTGAAGCACTTACCGACTCAGCGACGAGTACCACCGAGGACATCGCGATAAAAACAAACACCATATCCATGATAGCGACGTCTACTATAAAAAAATAGATAAATATTAAATTTTAAAAATATAAATTAATCGTTTTAGCATTAATACTGTATGGCGAAGAATAATGATAAGGGTCCAATTGTAAAACAAGAGTCGCTCCTCGCGAGTGATATTCGTGTTGTGAATATCAGTACCGAAATGAAAGAGTCGTACATCGACTACGCCATGTCGGTTATCACTGAGCGTGCTTTGCCTGACGTTCGAGACGGATTGAAACCGGTCCATAGACGTATTCTGTACGGTATGCATGAAATGGGTTTAACCAGCAGTGCTCGTTTTAGGAAGTCTGCCGCCATCGTCGGAGATGTACTCGGAAAATACCATCCTCACGGAGACTCTTCCGTTTACGAAGCCATGGTGAAAATGGCGCAGGAATTCAGTTATCGCTATCCTCTCGTAATGGGTCAGGGTAACTTCGGTTCTATCGATGGAGACTCAGCCGCTGCTATGAGGTATACCGAGGCAAAAATGTCCAAAGTTTCCTCTCTTCTTTTGACTGACCTTGATAAAGAAACGGTTGACTGGAGTCCGAACTATGACGGTACACACAAAGAACCAAAAGTTTTACCGGCCGCTGTTCCAAATATTTTATTGAATGGAACGCTTGGTATCGCCGTTGGTATGGCGACCAGTATTCCTCCTCATAATCTCGGCGAAGTAGTAAACGCTGCCATTCATCTTATCGACAATCCCAATGCTACAACCGAAGACCTCCTGCAATTTGTAAAAGGACCGGATTTTCCACTCGGTGGAAGAGTGTACGGAGGGAAAGACATGAACCACACCTACTCCTCAGGGCGCGGTGGAATCCTTTGTCGTGGAGAGGCTGAAATCGTCGAGACAAAAGGCGGAATGTTCCAGATTATCATTACCTCCATTCCTTATCGCGTAAATAAATCCGAACTCATTATTACCATTGCTGATTTGGTACACGAGAAAAAATTGGAAGGAATCAAAGGTCTCCGCGATGAATCAACAAAAGATATTCGTATTGCCATCGATTTGAAAAACGGAGTCGAACCACAAAAAGTTCTCAATTATCTTTTCAAACACACCGTGCTTGAAAGTATGTTCCATCTCAACTTGGTGGTTCTCGTTGACGGCACTCCACAGACACTTTCTTTGAAGTCTGTTCTCGCTGAATTCATCAAACATCGAAAAGAGGTCATCAAACGCCGAACAGAATTCGAATTAAGAAAAGCACAGGCCCGCGAACATATCTTAATTGGACTCAAAAAAGCTCTCGACCACATCGACGAAATCATCAAACTCATCAAAGCATCAAAAGACACCCCGACCGCGAAAGAAAACTTGATGAAGAAATTCAAATTCTCCGATATTCAAGCAACTGCGATTTTGGAAATGAAACTCCAGAAACTCGCCGGTCTTGAAAGAAAAAAGATTGAAGACGAATTGAACGCCGTTCAAGCGCTCATTAAAGATTTGCTTGATATACTCGGAAGCGTGAAGCGCATGATGAAAATCATCAAAGACGAAATGCTTGCTGTTGTCGAAAAATATGGAGATGAACGACGCACTAAGATCATCAAAGGCGATCCGAAAACCATCACCGATGAAGACCTTGTTCCGGACGAAGAATCAATGCTTATCTTCACCAAAGGCGGATATGTAAAACGAACCAATCCTGACGAATATAAAAAACAGCATCGCGGAGGTGTCGGCGTCGTTGACTTGAACACGAAGGATGAAGACTTCATCACTCATTTCATGACGACTAATTCTCACAGCGATTTACTCTTCTTCAGCGATAAGGGTAAAGCCTATCAGATGAAGATGTATGAAATGCCTGAAGGAAAACGCGCGACGAGAGGAAAATCCATCATGAATTATCTCGCGCTCACACAGGGAGAGAATGTAAATTCAATTCTTGCGATGACGAAAGATTCAAAAAATATTGAACGATCAATCATCATGATTACCAAACAAGGAATCGTGAAGAAACTCTCGGCAGAAAGCTTTAAGGATGTAAGGAGAAGCGGTTTGATTGCTATTAAACTTGAAGAAGGCGATGAACTCCTCGCGACTCTGTTTGTTGAGAAAGGAGACGATGTTATCTTGGTAACATCCGCCGGACAATCCGTAAGATTTAAAGAAAGTGATGTTCGCGAAATGGGCCGTGTCGCCATGGGAGTAAAAGCTATTACCTTAAAGAAGGGAGATACTCTTGTCTGCGCAGACGTCGTTAAGAAAACTTTTGAAAAACCAACTCTTCTCGTTGTTTCTACAAACGGTTACGGAAAACAGACCGCAATGAAAGAATATAAGGTCCAGAAAAGAGGAGGATCAGGAATCAAATGTATGGACGTCACCAAGAAAACCGGTGCTCTCATTAATGCCAAAGTTGTTTCCGGAAATGAAGAAGAACTCATCGTCATGTCAAAAAATTCCCAAGTGATTCGAACGGATATCAAATCAGTCCCAACACTAGGAAGACAGACGCAAGGCGTGAGAATAATGAAACTCTACGAAGGAGATAGTATCGCAAGTTTAGTTTGCTTATAATTTCACAAAAAAATCAGCACTCAAACGAGGGCTGATTTTTTGATTATGAATTTTGCGAAAATTTGATATAATTACACGTATGAACAATAAAGCAAAATATATTCTTAATGAGTTATTGTGGCGCGGTATCGCAATTGTGGCGGTGCTATACATTTTTAGTCTTCTTGTTTTGTGGACCTCAAACAAAAAAATTATTTTTTGGGAGTGGATTATTTTTGGAATTGGTTTAACTGTTGCACTTCTTTTTTTTAATATGTATGTGAAGTATTTAAAATCAAAACATTTATTTAAAATTTATACTGAAATAGACAAAAATCAGGCTGGGAAAATCAATAATTTTATCAGATTGTTTGGTACTGAAGGAAACTCTGAGGAGGACCTTTTCTTTCGTGGCTATAGTTTTTCCAAAGAACGCATTAGTGATTTGGAAAGAGAATTAATTAATAGTGGGGTCAATTTACATAAAGACGAAATTTATCAATTATTGATTTTGTTTATACAAGAAAAAGAAGCTAATCATACAAAAGGGAGTATTTAAATAGAAACATATATGAGAAGAAAATATACAAAAAATAATAAAGTTGAGGATGAAGTCGACGCGATACTTGCCATCATATTTTTACTTGTTCTCGCTGGTTATTTTGGGAGGAATTTTTTGAAACACTATATACTATATATCGCGGCAGGGATTTGTTTTATTATCTTTTTAAGTATTTATTTTTTTCGTAAAAAAAACGCCAAGGAGGCAGCTAATTTGCAGGAAATTTTACAACAAATTTCAGATAAAAAAATTAGACTTATTGATATGGTAAATCAGTTTGGAAAAGCACCAAGAAATGTAAAAAATACTTGGACATATTATGGATATTCATTTGATAGAAAAGATCTTGAAAATTTACGCGAAGAGCTTGTAAAAACACACAATCTTAATATTTCTGTTAATGATAATTTAGAAGAATCAACTGAAAAAAATAGTGAATTTTTAAAAATTCTAAAAAAGATTATTGATGATGATAAAAAGAAATATGCTCACAATGTGGTGGTATCAAAAGAAACACACGATTTGAGTGTGTTAAGTAAAAGTGGGGATGATTTTGAAAATCTGATCGTTCGTTTATATAATGCAATGGGATATACAGCAAAACGTATCGGCGGACACGGAGATCAGGGTGGGGATGTTATTGCCACTTTGAATGGGGAAAGTTTACTGATTCAAGCAAAATATTATTCAGGTAATGTTGATAATAAGGCTGTTCAACAAGCATATACAGCGAAGGAAATATATAAGTGTGATAAGTCTGCTGTAATAATTGCGTCAGAATTTACAGCAGGAGCAAGAGAAGCCGCCACCAAAACGGGCGTTCTTTTAATAGACCGCAAACAATTACAACAGGAGCTCTCAAAATATTTAAACGAAAATTGGGTTTAATTTTTTTATGGAAAAATCTAACATTATTGTGGCGGGGGTGCCGGGGGAGGGGGAGAGGAAAAAGGGGATAACGGAGAGTATTATTTCCGGACTCCGAAAGGCTCTTGGTGAAAAAAAGGAAAGCGGGGAATTGCCTGTTTTGGGCGAGCGAGAAAAAACTAAAGAGGAAATACTACGCATTGAAACGGTTCAGGAATTTCTTCTGAAGTTATTCGATAAACTTAATCTGCCGCAGGATCAATGCAATCTTGAAACGAATCAAATTCATTTTCTCTCGGGGGAAATGTTCGCAGAAAACTTCTCTCAAATGGATTCCGGAGTCGGTGGATTTTTTAGGGCGGGAGATAGTGCTATTTTTATGAATGACGTTATTTCTGAAGGTATAGAGCCTGCGGAAGCGGAGATGCTAAAACTTTCCGATCTTTCCCATGAATGTATCCATTCGGCATCGCACTCAAAAACACTGGCAAACGTAAATCCCGATCATACTATTTCTTACGGAAATTATCGCACCGGCTATATGATTGTGGATGTTGGTAAGAGCGAAAATAAATTTAAAGGATTCAATGAAGGCGTCGTTTGTGTGACTGACCGGCTCATGCTTTCGTCTGAAAGCGAGGAATTGAAAAAAAGATTTCAACTTAACGATGAATTATTGCAGAAAGTCGGTTTGAATGCCTATATTGAAAATCAGATTCTCGTTCATACCATAAGCAGTAGGATCGCAGAATATCGAAATGAAAGTCCTTCAAAATCCATGACACGAATGGTGAGAGGGCAATTTACGGGTGAAATGATGCATTTGCGCGACCTGAACCATATCTACGGAGAAGGTTCACTTGATCTTCTTGCAAGATATCAATCGTCAAAAGATATGGATATAAATGAAAAGCAAGATCCTCTTATTATTCAATACTTCCAGTCTGTGGACGAAGGAGAGCGAAATGAGCTGAAAAAAGAAATATTGAGTTTTGGAAACTAATCGGATTTTTTTGAAGGAAATCTGTATTTAAAATTATTATGAATGAATTTATTCCGAAAGGATACGAGAAAGAAAATGGGGAAAAAGTTGAAAGTATCGTGAATGATGAAACAGGTCGTTTTTTCTTTTTGACGAATAGAAAATTTGAAAATGATATTAACCAAACTTTTTCGAATCTGCCTTCTCTCGCTATTGAAAAACTAAAAAAAGAAAGAGGAGAAAATGAGCCGATTACTATCTTAGATGTGGGGGCGGGGATCGATGCAAAATCCGCGGGTCAAATAGCAGAGAAATATGGTAATGAAAAAGACGAGCGTGTGAGGGTCTTTGGGGTTGATTTGACGGCGAGAAAGAATGAACAAGGAGGATTAAATCAGATTATCGGCGATGCTCTGCAATTACCGCTTCAAGATAATTCCGTAGATATCGCGTATTCTCGGATGGCGCTATCCCTTATTGCTGAGATGGATCCGGACAATCTGGAAAAAGGATTGAGTGAAGTTGCGCGAACGCTTAAACAAGGCGGGGTATTTTTTGTGGATAAAACATTTTCTGAAAAAATGGAGAAATCTGTCGACGTTGAGAAATTTCAAAAACTTGGAGAGGAACTCGGAGTTGTTTTTTACACAAAAGAGACCGGCTTGTTTTTTGGAACGTTTGAAAAACTTTTAAAGAAAATGAAGAATGAATATCCTGATTGGAAATTTCTCATAATGGCGAAAAAACCGATTAATGAGGATTTAATGAAAGCATTAAGTTTAAATGACAAAGACACAGTTTGATACTGTCGCGTATTCGCATATTGCAACGAAGGAAAAAAGATGGTATTGTTTCCTCTAGATTTGTACTCTGGTAACACATTCAATTTTCACAAATAGGGGAGCAAAATGACATGGCACATAAATATTCCATGGCCCGTATCCGAAATTTTTCGATGTACAAGTATGCATTTTTTGTTGGGGTTCTTGGTGGCATTTTTGGTGTCATTATTGATCTTGACCATATTCCATCGATATTTTGGGAGGGACTCGACGGTCGACTTTTCCATATTCCAATATTTATTATGGCTTTCTGTTTCGCTGTCTATTGTATTGCACATCTTGCAAGATTATATTTTCGACTGGTTTTAATTGAAAAACAAAAAACGGTTAAAACTGTTGACGCGCTCAAATCCGAGCATCTTTCGAAAAAAGTTAAGCCGATTATTGCTTGCCTTGATACGCGCGAAAGCGAAAGCTTCAATCATTTTTTATTGAAGCATGGCGTTTGTCATGACAATATGAAGGTAATGGAAAATGTTGAATATAATTCGTCGAGGGTTGAAGCGAAGGAAAAAGGGTATAAAACAGCCGGGGCTTGCACGTACATTATTTCTGCAATTAACAATAGAAATAAATTTACGAAACAGTTGATAAATTGTACCGGCGTCTTGGCCGTTGGAATTTCAAAAGAAACCGGAGAGAATATTTCTTTTTTGACTCACGAAAATCCGAATAAATTTCTGAATTGGTGCTACTCTCTCTTTGTCGAAGACTTCCGCGAACAACTCGTTGAAATAAAGAAAATATGTTTCGATAAAACGATTGATGCCGTAATAATGGGAGGAAATCATTACCGCGATATCAGAGGTGAGGAAAACGACAAGAAACATCGTGAAGATTATCGGGAATCCATCATTCTTTTATCGGAAGAAATTAAAGATATTCTCGGTTTTGAACCGGCGGTTATTACCGGTCCGAAAATAGTTCCGAACGGTGATGATATTTTTTTTGATAATGACAATCGGAGGTTGTATATATTCCGACCGGCCGTCGGGGATATTTCCTCCGAATGGTATCTCCCCGGAAACTATGATGTTCAAGAATCAAAATGGATGGTGAAATAAAAAAATAAGCCCGGCATCGTATGATGTCGGGCTTTTTATTAGTGCATTAACTATTTTTTTGACTCACCTGAAGTCTCATTCTTTCCACCCTCTTATGTATTGGAGGATGATCACCTAGAGTAAACATAAGTACTTTGTTAAGAAAACCGGAGCTAGTGTTAATCTCAATATTTTCCCGCGGGTAATTTTCAAGCCATTCAATAAAAGATTCGGGTTTTTCCAACAACGAAATAGCGAACTTATCGGCGCGGTACTCTTCTTCTCTGCTTAAAATATTTTTCGCTACCAAAAACAAAATTCTTAGAAGGTAAAATGTAAATGATAAATTCAGAAATACAGAGGTAATCTCAGGGAAATGTAAAAACAATCGAAAAATAACATATAACGAAAAATAGAATTCGAAGCATCCGATAAAGCCAGTATGAGCTAAAAATAAATATTTTTTAATTTTAATTTCGTTGAATATATGGCCAAGCTCATGTGCAATAATTCCGTCCGCTACATATTTTCCTTTTTTTGCTAAAAGATAGTCTATAACGATATATAATTTACCTTTTACAGAGAGGATATGAGCGTTTCCGTCTTCGGATGTCGGAATTCCAGGTATGAGAATCGTCGCGGGTGTGATCCCGGCAGATTCGGAAATCCTTTTATTTCTTTCAAAAATATTATACCCAAGTAAATTTTCGGTATTCAATGAAAGAGTTAAACTATTTTTTACGGTTGTTTCGACATATTCTTCCAGTAATTTCGATTCTTCGTAACTTTTATAATAAATGAAGGGAAAAAAAATAATGCTGAAAAATATGGCATAGCTATACCAATAGAGATGCAACACAAGACCTCCTTAAAGGTTCATTTCAAGTAACAATAACTCTTTTGACTATACAATATTACAAGGGTTTTGTAAAGATTAAAGGGTGTAGTGTCGATATTATTTTATTTCAGAGAGGAGCGCCCTTAAGAATTCCAAGAATTTTGGGATAGTGTCTATTTCCAAGAATTCATCGGGAGAATGTGGATTTTTGATGGTTGGGCCGACGGAGATCATGTCGATTCCGGGGAATTTTTCTCCGATGATTCCGCATTCAAGTCCCGCATGGATAGCTTTTACTTCCGGTTGCTCTCCGTAAAGTGATTCATAAATCGTAATCGCTTTTTTGAGTATTGGCGATTGGATATTGGGCGTCCACGCAGGGTATCCTTCGGCATTTGAAATCGTGAAGCCGTTGCGTTCAAAAATATCATTAATTTTTACACAGATTTTTTTTAGTTCATCATCAGCGAGACTTCGATGACTCGTCATGATAGATAAAATATCATCATTCTGCGTTATTTTTGCGAGATTTGAGGATGTCTCAACAAGGCCGGGAACATCTTCGCTCATTTTGTGGACTCCGTGCGGAAGTTCGGAGAGTGACTGAAGAAGTATACCTTGAAATTCAAGACTAAAAACATGGGTGTCCATATTCTTTTCATCAACGGAAAATTCGAGGCTAATCTCTGTCTCCTGTTCGCTGTGTTTATCTTTTATAAGTTTTCCGGCACTTTCAAGAATAAGTTTAATTTTTTCAATCTGATCTTCGGGGACATGGAAATGGACTTTTGCTTCGCGTGGGATTGCGTTGTGCTTGCTCCCTCCTTCTATATGAGAAATTCGTGGGTCTGTCACAGCATGAATTTCTTCAAAAACATTCATCAGTAATTTTATGGCGTTGCCCCTATTTTCATTAATATCACAGCCGGAGTGTCCGCCCTTGAGTCCTGCAATAGAAAGAATGCATTTGCGGTAATTGGTGGGGATTTTTTCTTTTGTCGGCGTAATGGTACCTTCAGACTGCTTGCCTCCTGCGCATCCGATGTATAATTTTCCGCTTTCCTCGGTATCAAGATTAATTAAAATATTGCTTGAAATAAAATCAGATTTTAATTCATTAGCACCGAATAAACCCGTTTCTTCTTCAACCGTAAAAAGATATTCGCGTCTACCGTGAGGTATGGTATCTTCCATAAGCATACACATCGCCGCTATCCCAACTCCGTTATCAAAACCTGCGCTCGTTCCGTCTGCTTTTAGTATATTACCATTGCGAATGAGATGAATTGGGTCTTTTGTAAAATCATGAGAACTTCCTGAATTCTTTTCACACACCATGTCTAAATGTCCCTGCAAAGCGACGGAAGGCAGATGTTCCATTCCTACAGACGCTCTATGGATAACCAGCAGGTTGCCTTTTTTATCAGTTTTAAAATCAAGAATATTTTTCCGTGCCAGCATTAGGATGTATTCTCTGACTCCCGCTTCGTTTCCTGATTCTCTCGGGATTTCGGCAATTTGTGCCAGATGTTTCCAAAATGATTCCGGGGATAATCCTTCAACTGTTTTTTCATTTATCATTGTTCCATTTTACTATATAAATGTCATTTCGTTAAGAAAAAAGCCTGCCATTCTACATGACAAGCTTTAAATTCGAATTATTTGTTTTTGCGAAGTATTTTTAAATCTCTCCTTAATCTCGCTGTTCTTTTTGGAGTTGGGGGGTGCGTCTGAAGGATAATTGAACTAATTTTTTCAATTGTCGATTCGGAACAAAAAGACAAATCTCTGCCGAAAAAAATATCAAGAAGTTCAATGAATGCTTCCGGTTCACTTGATAAAATAATCGCAAAATGATCCGCTTCGTATTCGCTCAGTCTTATAATGTGACCCATCATAATCAAACAAAGCATTGAAAGAACCCCAAATAAAATGGTAAGCCATATTTGTGTGATAGCGAGGGAGGGATGAAGCGGGGAAGACACAAACAAGAGAGCGATTCCAAGCAGGGAAATTTTGAAACATTCTAAAAAACCGTTATGAAAATAAAGCCAATTTAATCCGCGTCTTCCGCTGACGATGTGTCCTATTTCGTGTGCCGCAACGCCCTCAAATTGCTTTTCGTTAAGATCGCCGATGAGAACAGGAGATATGACAAGATACGGTCCTTCTTCTCCCTGAAGTACGAAGACGTTTGTTTCTTCATCATATTCAGGGAAAATAATTTCGGGAGATTTGATCCCCGCCTTTTTCGCAAGACGGTCTATTATTTCAAGCGGATTATATTCGAGACATGAAAAAAGGCGTTTTGTATCAAGGGTATAACATTGATGATAATGTTCCCACGATTCGTAATCCTGTTTTTTTATCTCATAGACAGCCGAAATGTAACCACATGTAAAAACTGCGAGAGATAGCGCACTAACTATATACCAATAAATATTCACTCATTCCTCCGAATAGACTTTAACAATGACCAATGGAACTGTAAATATTTATACATTAATTAGTAACTTTCGTCAATGTATCTTAATAATAAAAAAGCCGTCTCGTGGGAGACGGCTATTCGGAAAAAATTCATTATTTTTTAAAAATGTTTTTGAACATAAAGAATACGTCTAGAATGGCGTGTCCGATACATTTAATAAAAAATTTGAATTCAGATTCAGTTTTTTTGGTACTCATGGGATATCTCCGTGTGAGAGTCGCGGGTGCGACGGGTAACTTAATCTAACACCATTATAGCACATATTGATGAAATATGCAAGCTGTACGGTTTTAGTTCACTTTTAAGCCATAATTTGGTACAATAATCAAACATGTTAAACACTGAAAACATAAAAAAGGATTTTCCCATTTTCTCAGGTGATGACGGGAAAAAGCTTGTATATCTCGATAATTCGGCAACGTCTCAGACCCCAGAATCTGTGATAGAAGCTGAAATGGAATATTATAAAACGTATCGGGCGAATGTTTCGCGCGGTTTATATCCTTTGTCTGAAAAGGCTACGAAAGAGTATGAGGATGCCCGTGCAAAAGTGGCAAAATTTATCGGTGCAGATACTCGCGAGCTCATCTTTACCGCAAGCGCTACCGCATCTTCTAACATGCTCATCTATGCGATGGAAAATTCCGATGTTTTTCATGAAGGAGATGAAATTATTACGACACTCATGGAACACCACTCGATGCTTGTTCCTCTTCAGGAAGTGGCGAGAAGAAAAAAAATGATACTCCATAGTATTCCAATGACAGAAAGTTTTGAGTTGGATTTTTCCGAGGCTGAAAAACTTATCACAACAAAAACCAAACTTGTTGCTTTTGTCGGCGTTTCAAATGTCGTCGGTACTATCAACGACATGAAACGACTTTCAGAAATGGCGAAAAAAGTCGGAGCATATTCTGTCATTGATGCGACACAGGCGGTCGGACATATTCCTGTAAATGTAAAAACTCTCGGTTGCGATTTTCTCTTTTTCTCGGGTCATAAAATGTGCGGGCCTACCGGCATCGGCGCTTTATACGGGCGTGCAGAATTATTGAAAAAACTTAATCCCGGATTTTTTGGCGGCGGAATGGTGGATCAGGTGGTGTGTGGAGAAACTTCTTTTGCCCCCGCGCCGGCAAAATTTGAGGCAGGAACACCGAATATTGCAGGAGCTATTGGTTTCGGTGCGGCATGTGATTATCTGGAAAAGATTGGTATACAAGAAATTGAGAATCATATTCAGGAAATCACAGAATATGCCATTGAAAAATTATCCGAAGTTGCCGGCTTGAAATTCTATTCAAATATTGATGCAAAAAAGAACGTCGGGGTTATTTCATTTCTTATTGAGGGTGCCCATCCTCATGATACCAGTGAAATATTGGGCAGACACGGAATCGCATCGCGTGCCGGTCATCATTGCGCTCAGCCGTTGGTAAAATCCATGGATGTTTATGCCGTTACGAGAGTGAGTTTCTACTTTTATAATTCAAAAGAAGATATTGATAAGCTTATTCTCGGCATTATGGAGGTAAAGAAAATGTTTGCTTAGTGAAAGAAAAACTATTATTGGAGCGTACTAATGAATATCTATGTCCTCAAAAAAGAAAAATAAGCTAAAACAGGAACAGAATGCTCAGGCTGTAAAAGGGAAGCAGAAAAGTTTTTTGAGTTCTGTTAAGACGAATATTTCAAAAAAAGATTTTTCAAAAGAAATTAAAGTTCTTATTGTTTTTGGATTGTTTGCGGTATCGGGTTTTTTCGGTTTTGCCTTTTCAGGGGCTCCAACTTTTTTCAGCATCGATGATACCAGAGCCGCTTCGGCTGTTTCGCTTTATTCGGTGACACCAAAAACGGTCGCGACCCCAACCGTATCCGCTCACATTTATTTCTTTGGCAGGGAAGATTG
>CAIJYI010000004.1 GCA_903824855.1 uncultured bacterium
TCATTATAGGCGGTTAAAATAACGTAATAATTTGATATATTTCCCATTGTTTTTTATATCTTGTTATCGGTAACATAAACATATCTAGCAAATTTGTCAAATTTTCCATCGCACGCAAAGATGTACCTTCGCTAATTGATTAAATCGCGCAAAGTGCTTTTTGCAACCCCGGACTACTCTCATAATACTCCCAAAACCGCGCAAGGTATTCCTTCAACCGGTTCAATGTTTCCCCCCCCCATCTCCACAATTTTAAAAACCGTTCGCTTGTGGCGAACGGTTTTTAAAATTGTGGAGATGAGCAAGTGACCTGTGTCACTTGCGCGGGGGAATCGAAAAGTTTGAGCATGTCGCAGTGAGTCCTGAGCCGCGTCGAAGGACGAAACGAGACGCGAAAACTGTACCGTCCCTGTAAGGGAAGATATCCCCCGTAAAATAGCGTGCAAAGCACTCAATTCCCAATCGTACCCGACCATTATTTCTCGCCGATTTTTTCCTTTAGTTCCTTAATTTGCGTTTTTAATTCAATTATTCGGAGTTCCCTATCCACCATAAAAGTGTTCATCGTTTCCAATTCTTTTATTTTTACAACCAATTGTTCTTCCGCGTTTTTTCTCGCGGTTATATCTTCCGTGTGAACAACAAAATACAGCGGTTCATTTGTATTTTTATCACGAACAAGAGCAATGCTTAAATTTACCCAGACGATATGACCGTCTTTGTGTATGTATCTTTTTTCAATAATTCCATGGTCAATTTCGCCCGATAATATTTTTTTTGAAGTTTCTATACTCAGCTCTTTATCCTCCTCATAGGTAATATCGTTAAATTCATTCTTCAACATTTCTTCTCTCGATAATCCGGTAATTTTACAGAGGGCATTGTTTACCTCCAGCCATTTTCCCTTCGGACAAACCAAAGAAACCCCGACGGTGGAATAATCAAAAATATTTTTAAATTTCTTTGTGCTTTCCTCAATTTTCTTCTCATTTTCTTTACGTTCGGTGATATCTGTTGTTATCACCACCCAACCGCCCCTTATTAAAGACAATGGGGCTGCTGTAACATTTGTCCAAAGAAGAGATCCGTCTTCTTTAATTATTCCAATTTCCTTATTTCTCACAATTCTTTGCTCGAGCACTGCCATATTACTCGGAAATTCTTCCGGTAACATTGGAGAACCATCAGAATGAATATATTTTCTATTCTGATAGGTACCTTTCATAATATCAGCCGTTGAAATCCCAAGTATCTCTGACAATCTTTCGTTTGTTTCAATAATTTCCCTCTTTTCATTTAAGATAGAAACTCCGACAGGCAAAACCTCAAAGAGATGGTGCCATTTCGCTTCACTTTCCGCGAGTTCTTTTGAAGTCTTTTCCAACTGAAAATAAGCGTTTTTGTTTAAGCCAGCTTCAATCTTCAAATTTTTAATTTCTTTCTCAAGATTGCTTTTAATTTTTATATCATCATCCGCCATATATTTTTTTATTTATTTTCCATTGCTTTTTTAACACGTGCGATAAAATCCTCGCGATCAAATGGTTTCTTTATATAATCTTTAATTCCTGCATCCAGAAGTTCTTTTATTTTATTTTCAGGCAAATCAAGAATCGTTAGAAAAATTACTTTGTAATCCGGTTTTATTGTTCCGATACGATTGAAAAGTTCCCATCCTGACATATCCGGCATCATGATATCGAGAATCAGTAAGTCAAAACCGTCTTTCTCGATTTGAGTTAAGGCATATTCACCCCTCGTTTCGCTGACGACGTCGTATCCTTCAGATTCTAAAATTGTCTTTACGACTTCAAGAATATCATGTTCATCGTCGACATGGAGTATTCTTTTTTTCTTGATTTCATTTTCCATATATTTATTATTTATTTAATTGGCAACGCAAAACTAACAGTTGTTCCTTTTCCTTCCCCCTCGCTTGAAATCCACATATTTCCCTGGTGGGCTTCGATGAGTCCTTTGCAAATAGAAAGGCCTAGCCCGTTTCCGCGAATTTTTCTGTTGAGATCACTATCCACTTGAAAAAATGGCTCAGATATTTTTTCAATATTTTTCAAATTGAGACCGATGCCATTATCTTGTACTGAAACAATAATATATTTCGCATTTCTTTTTACTGAGACAAAGACTTTTCCGCCCTCCGGTGTAAACTTTAGGGCATTATCAAGAAGATTTCGAAGAACCTGTTCTATTTTTTGAGGGTCAATTTTTATCATCGGTAACTGTGGAATATGGAAAACCATAAGAGTTATATCTTTTTGACGAAAAACAACCATATAAGATTCCACTACGTTTTCGATAATACGAGCAAGATCAACACTTTGCATAGATAAGAGCATCTTTCCTGAACGAATTTTTGTAACATCAAGAACGTCGGAAGCAAGCAATCTGAGCGATTCCTCGTTTCGAAGAATCATCTGTACGGCATTTAGTTGTTCCGGCTTGAGAGATCCGTGTTCTCCGGCAAGCAATAATTGCGCTTGTGCTTTTATGGGGACTAATGGCGTTTTTAACTCATGTAGCGTTATGGAAAGGTAATCATCTATCAACTTATCTTTTTCCTTCAGTTTTTTAAAAATAGTGCTTAAGATGAGACTTGAAAAAACAATGACGAAAATAAATATTTGCACCGAGAAAACATTTTGTTCCGACGAGCTTTGTGAAAATGCAAAAATGCCATATCCTCTAATCGTGCCAGTGATAGCAATAATGGAAATTAATAAAAGCCCGCTTATCATTTCTTTCGGAGTAAATCTGAGAGCAAAAAAAATCAATAAAGGAAACAACATATAATTTCGCAATAAAGGATTTTCAGCAATTGTGAACGGCCCAAAAAGCAAACCGGAAAAAACAACAAGCAAAATGAAGATAAAGATTTTTTCAACCTTACTCAATAAAGATTTTTTTTCTCCGTTATTTTTAACGGTTATCCAATTAACGATAAATGGCGTAATGAGGATAATACTTTCTCCATTGGTTAAAATTTCTCCAAGCCAGCTTTTTACAAACGCCGCGCTGAAAAAAAATAACGAGAGCGAAGCATCAAATGCCGCCGTCACCGCAATGACAATAATAGCTACAAAAAAAAGAGAATAAATTTCTCTTGTGGACTCAAATGTTATTTTACCATGACAGAAATAAGTAAAGACCGTAGCACAAAGCACGGTCTCAAACACTCCGGATAATGAAAAACTAAGACTTGCAACAGGTGTAAATCCTCCTGCCCAAGTAATCAAAGTACTCAATAAGAAAATAAGTAAAGAGAGTTTAAGCCACCTCTCTTTAGGATTAAGAAGAAATACTGCCAGAGCAAACCCGCTAACGGGCCAGAGAGCAGAAAGTCCGTTGCTCCATACGGTAAAATAAATACCCAATTGATACACCAAAGCATAGGCAACGGCGATGATGAAAAATCCGAAGAGTTCCTGAGATAAAGAGAGTTTTTCTGATTCCTCCGGAAAAATGCACATACGAAGTTTGTCTGCAATACGTCGAAAAAAAGATTTTTCAACCGGAGATTTTTCACCGATTATCGAGAAGATGTCAATATTTTCCGTGTCTTTTTCTGAAGCGGAATGAAAAGATTTTTTTTCCATAACTTAAATTGAAATTTACAAATCGATAATATTATTATATCGCTATTGCCTTAAAAGCAACAGGTAAACATGTGGATATTACCTCTTTAAACAATCACAAAAAAGCTCTTCCCTTCTTTGGTAAAAAAAGGTATGAATAAGGGCAGATACCTTCTTTGAAAATTACAGGGGGAACCCGATGAATATCTTAAAAAAATGGCGCATTGTTTCAATCGTCATATTTATTACCACTCTCATTCTTCTCGGCTCGTGCGCATCAATTACCGGCCCCGCCTATTACTCACACATGATAGCGGGCGAGGCGAAAATTCTTGTTGCGAGCACTCCCATCTCCAAACTTCTCGCTGATAAAACCATCCCTAATGAATTGAGGCGAAATCTGCAACATGTACAAGAAATGCGAGATTTTGCCGTATACGAACTCGGACTTCCAAAGACCGATAGCTACACCTCCTACTCAGACACAGGTCGTGAATTCGCCGCATGGGTAGTTACCGCGACACCGGAATTTTCTGTGAATCCGAAAATGTGGTGCCATCCGATTGCGGGCTGTTTTTCCTATCTTGGTTTTTTTGATAAAGACCGTGCAATACAGGCGCAACAAACCCTCATTCATCAAAAATATGACGTATCTATACGCGGATCAGTCGCATATTCTACGGTAGGTTGGTTCTCAGATCCCGTCCTAAATACTGTTTTCAGGTACTCCGACGCTTCGCTGGCGGGAACGATTTTTCATGAGATTTCTCACGAAAGGGTTCGCATTAATGATGACCCGACTTATAGAGAATCATTTGCCAGCTTCGTTGGAAAAATGGGCCAATATCTTTGGATGAAAAAACACAACGACGGAGAATCGGCTGAAAAATTTCTCATAAAATCCGAACGCAATTTACAATTCGCAAAATTGCTTTCAAAGACAAGAAAAGAACTCCGGTCATTGTACAAAAAAGACATTCCCGAAGAAACTATGCGCCGAATGAAAGCAGAAACAATATCAAAAATGAGAGAACGATATTCGGAACTGGCGAAAACATGGGACGGATATCCTGATTACTCAACATGGATAGCCGGGCCACACAATAATGCCGACATTGCGGGTGAGGATGAATATAATAGTCTTATCCCCTTTTTCCAAAAATTATTTGATCTTTCTCATCAGAAGTTCCCTGCGTTTTATGCGAGAGCTGAAGCCATCGCAAATCTTCCAAAGATAGAACGATATATTGAAATAGAAAAAATAATGGCAAAATAGAAAATGCCCAAAATAAAATCCCGCGATGACTCAGTCATTGCGGGATTCTTTTTTGCTATTTCTTTGCTCCTTTTTTTGGTTTTTTCACCTCTTTTCTTTTGTCTTGTCCTTTTGCCATAAAAAATAAATTTTATCGCTAATAAATACTCTTCTATAAAATAGTATACCATCAAATATTTTATAAGTGAAATTGCGGTATCTTCTCCTTCACTGTATATTATCACGCCTCCGTTCTTCATCCCGTGCCACGACACGGGATCCATGTACGCACACAACAAACATGGATTCCATCTCGCGGGATGGAATGACAAACGGGGTTTCAATCGTTATCTCGAAGTTGCTTGACAAATCCACTAATCGGATATATTGTGATTTCGGTAGGAAGTTCTTTTATATTAAAGAATTTTATTCAATTTCATAACCCGAAAGGAGGGTGTGATGAAGATAGGTGTTCCAAAAGAAATAAAAACTAACGAAAACCGGGTAGGTGTTACCCCAGCAGGTGTAGAAGCTCTCGTTTCAGCCGGCCATCAACTTTTTGTTGAAACCGGTGCTGGACTTGGCAGTGGTTTCAGTGACGAAAGTTACGTTGAAGCCGGAGCCGTAATAATGAGAACTGCGGATGGAGTCTGGAAAATCGCGGATATGATTATCAAAGTCAAAGAACCGATTGCCGTAGAATGGCCTCGCATGAAAAAAAACCAAGTGATATTCACTTACTTTCATTTTGCCGCGGATAAGAAATTAACCGAAGCGCATTTGAAATCAGGCGCAATATGCATCGCCTACGAAACTGTTGAACTCGAAAATCATGAGCTTCCTCTTTTGACTCCTATGTCAGAAGTGGCTGGACGTCTCGCAACTCAAGAAGGTGCGAAATATCTGGAAAAACTGTATGGCGGACGCGGTGTGCTCTTAGGTGGCGTTACCGGTGTTCCTCCTGCGAAAGTTGTCGTTTTAGGCGGTGGTATCGTCGGATATAATGCGGCTGAAGTTGCTTTGGGAATGGGTGCAAGTGTTACCATTCTTGATAACTCACTTCCCCGTTTGAGACATCTGCACGAAGTTATGCCACGAGCACGCGGAGTTTTCTCTAATCGTGCCAACATCCTGAAAGAAATTCGCGACGCTGATTTAGTCGTCGGAGCAATTCTAATTCCGGGAGCGGCAGCACCAAAACTTATCAGACGAGAAGATTTAGCTCTGATGAAACAAGGTTCTGTACTCGTTGACGTAGCTGTTGACCAAGGCGGTTGTATTGAAACAATTCATGCAACCACCCATCAAGATCCTGTGTATACCGTTGATGGAATTATCCATTACGGTGTAGCGAATATGCCGGGCGCAGTGCCTCGCACCTCCACTTTGGCTCTGACCAATGCAACACTTCCTTATGCTTTGCTTTTGGCAAACAAAGGATGGAAATTGGCTCTTGCAGAAAACGAAGCACTTCTTAAAGGCTTGAACGTGGTATACGGAAATGTTACCTACAAAGCCGTTGCCGATGCGTTTGGAATGGAATATATTCCACCCGAAAAATTTATCGGACCAGAGAAAGAAATAGAAGATTTCTTGAGTATTCAATAGTATTTAAAATGGCGTCACGATTACTTCGTGACGCCATTCTTTTTTTTAGTGAAGGGTTGAACAATAATAGAGCAAGGTCGCAATCGGGATAAAGATAAAATAATCTCTCGGAGCAAACCACCACCAATGTCTTTCGTGCCACCAGATAAACTTTTTCTTAAATTTTGTTATACCGAAAGCGGGATTAAGAAGAAACCACATGAAATCTTCGACTACCCATATATAGAAAATAAACGATAAAAGTTGCAATTCTATTTTCCAACTCCACGAAACAAAAACAAATACAATGTGCAAGAGAGAAAAAACAAAAGTCTGCACCCAGAGATGATAGCCGGTAAGCTCCCTTCCTCCCGCCAAAAGACGGCTTAAGACGTGATCTTTCGAAATACGCCATGTCGGCAAATCATCCGCCCAACCCTTCTCTCCTTCTATTTCGATTTCCATTTTGGCAAAGCAAAAACTTGCCCAAAACATTACCGCAAAAAATAATAACGTATGCATGAATATAGTATACAAGAAAACGATTTCGTCGTCATCTCAGGCCTGACCCGAGATCCACGTCACTACACCCGGATTCCAGCTCGCGGAATAAAATGATGGACTTGGGTCAGAAATGAAGTGAACCATCATTGACTTTTTTCGTAAACTGTACCATGATGTAAAAAGGATGTTGTTCTTATAACCAAGGAGGTGTAGCAATGTTTCCGGCACACGAATCAAAAAAAACCCTTCCCCCATGGCCATATCAATCCATGGAACGATGGCTCAAAGCGAGAGTAGAACCTCTTAAGAAAAAAAACGATAAACCTTTCTATCCTGATTTTGATAACGACGTATTTGCGGGGGTTTTATAATCTCCACATAAAAAGACCCGGAATTCCCGGGTCTTTATTTTTTCATTTTTATATCTTCAAATATTTTCGAACGGCAAGGAAACTGGAGATTGCACCGAGCAACATCCCCGCACCAAGCACAATAATAAATATCTGGAAGAAGTTCTGAATATAATAGTGGTAGAGATTCACACCGCCAAAGAAATCAGTCGTTGCCCCTGCGAGCCAGAGAGTAATGGGCCAAAAGAGGATCATTGCTAACACCGCAGAAATTACCCCATATATCATACCACCGACAATGAACGGCCCACGGACATACATATTACTCGCACCAACAAGACGCATGATATTAATTTCTTCGCGTGACATATAAATAACCAATCGAATCGTATTCAATGTAATCAAAACGGAAATGATTATCATAACGAGAGCAAGAAGAAATCCGAATTGTTTCGCCCCGACAATTATCGCAGATAATCGGTCTATGACGACTTTGTTCTGTTGATAATTCACTTTATCGATGATGCTTGCTTCCGGAGTGGCGAGTGCATTCTTTTCTTCTATCATTTTTACGATACCTTCATACTGTGAAGGATCTTTTGCTACGATATTTAAACGTGCACCGAGCGGATTATCGCCGAGTTCGTTTAATCCTTGAATGGTCAGATAATCATCTTTGTGTTTGTCTTTAAATTCAGCGAGTGCTTGTTCTCTGGATACATATTTCACAGAAGCAACTTCGGCAAGTTTTTCCAAAGTCCCTTTCATCTGCATAATATCCGATTCTCCGGCGTTAACGATAAAATAAACATTCACGTCAACTTTTGATTTCAGGTCATTGAGTACCGACTCGAGAATGACGTTTGTGAAGATGACGGCGATAATACTGAAAAGAGTTACCGTCATAACAAGAATGGAAGAAAGTGAAACAAACCCGTTTCTCCAGAAACTAAGGAATCCTGTTCGTATTATTCTCTTTGTATTTACCCAAAGCATAATATTAATTTTAAATTATTTATTATAAAACGTATTTCCCGCTGGCGTCATCGCGAATAATTCTTCCTCCTTCCATGGTGATAACGCGTTTACCGAGAAGGTCGATGATTCCTTTATTGTGAGTTGTTAAAATAACCGTTGTACCGATGTCGTTGATTTTTTTGAGAATTTGTACGATTTCATAAGTATTAACGGGGTCAAGATTTCCGGTAGGCTCGTCGGCAATAATGATATCCGGTTGATTCACGATAGCCCTGGCAATGGCAACGCGCTGTTTTTCTCCACCAGAAAGATGTCCGGGGAAATCCCACATTTTGTGAGTAAGATCTACCAATTCTAGAACGTGAGGAACATCAAAGGCAATTTCATCATCCCCTCTTCCCGCTGCCTCCATGGCAAAAGCAATATTTTCATAAACGGTTTTATCCGGCAAAAGACGAAAATCCTGAAAAATCATTCCTATTCTTCGGCGCAATTTTGTAACTTCATTTCGATGAAGCTCGTTAACATTAACCGATTCAAAAAACACTTTTCCTTCGGTCGGTCTTTCTTCGGCGAGCAGCAATTTTAGGAGCGTCGTTTTCCCTGCGCCGGAATGCCCGACGATAGAAACGAACTCATTATGCGCAATAGAAAAATTAATATCCTTGAGCGCAAACCCATTGGGATCGTTTGAGTATGTTTTGGTTACTTTATCAAAATAAATCATGGACGAGGTTTTAGATTTTAGGTTTTAGGTTTCCGGCAAAAACCATTTTGACTTTATGAACTTTATAACTTTATGAACTTGATGAACTTACAAGTCTTTCTCCGCTTCAATGAACTCGTCGATTTCTCCATCTTCCAATACTGCGTCAACTTTGCTTGTTTCAAATCCTGTGCGATGGTCTTTTACCATTTTGTACGGATGAAGAACATAAGAACGAATCTGATTTCCCCATTCTATTTCTGTCGTCTTACTTACATACATTCCGGATTCCCTACTCTTTCTTTCATCTTCTTTTAGCTTGTATAATTTTCCGCGAAGGATATCTAGTCCTTTTTCTTTGTTTTGTTGCTGGGAGCGTTCTGAGTCTACATGAACGGAAAGTTTGGTGGGAAGATGCACAATGCGCACGGCCGTTTCTCTTTTGTTCACGTTCTGTCCGCCGGGACCGCTTGATTTGGAAAATTCCACAGAAAGCTCATCTTCCGGTATGGCGAGGTCTTCAGTCTTACTGAATTTAGGAATAACTTCTACCATCGAAAATGATGTGTGCCGGAGCTTCTTCGCATTAAAAGGAGAAATTCTCACGAGTCGATGTACTCCTGATTCGTTTTTTAATCTTCCATAAGCGCCCTTTCCTGAAACTTCAAAAGTGATATTGCGAAATCCACCGTGATCATTTTCATTCTTATGAAGAATACTTTCGCTCCATCCTTCCTTTGCAATATACTTTTCATACATGCGAAAAAGCATCGACGAAAAATCTTCCGAGTCATCACCGCCGGCTCCGGAAAAAATGGTAATAATGGCGGGGCCTTTGTCATACTTCCCTCCTCCTGATACGGCTTCTTTCAGATCTTCATGTTCTTTAATGAGAGCATGGGCTTTAGGTTTATCGTTCCAAAAATCAGGGGCGAGCATGAGTTTTTCTATTTCTTCGATTCGTGCATTCTTTTCTTCCATCACTTTAGAGTATACCAGAAAAAGAACGGCAATAAAACACCCGCCATGTGAAAATGGCGGGTGTGTTTTTATACGTCTATCGGTTTTTCTTCGAGAATAAATAAAAGAGCTTTTTTTCTTTGTTCGAAACCGGGGAAATTATTTTTATTTTGTAATGTCTGGAGACAATTCTTTATAGAATTAGCCGAATCAGGGATTAAAGCGGCCCTGACGTCAGCTAAAATATCATGAATGAGACATAGAGCTGTGTCACATTTTAACTTTATCGATATCAAAAAATAAAGGACAAAATAAGAAACAACAAAATAAACAACCGCAGGATAAAGAAGTTCTGATTGAAGAAAAAGAAGACACACAATAATCTTAAGAAGAACAAAAACAGAAAACCACCAAGCAAAAAACATAAGTATGTTCGCCACTCTTATTCGAAGATTATCATGATTTAAAAAATGTCCTTTTTCGTGAGCCAATATCGCCCAGATATCGGTAATGGAACAATCTCTAAATACTCGTTCTGTCATCAAAAAAATCTCTTTATCTCTAAGACGAATCGCAAAAGCATTATAGCAATCCGGTTCATCAACGGTAAAACAAAACGGTACTTCAAAATCATTTTTTTCAAAGAAGCTTTTTGTTATATTCCTTTCCGTAGGAGTTTGTTCTCTGCAGTGAACTCCGTGAAAAAAAAGCCATCGGTTTAAATTAATCAGTAGAGACGATGAATCTTCCGTTTCGGAAAGATCCCGATAAAGAAAACATAAAAAGAATATCCCAAATAAAAATACGTTAATTCCTTCAAATCCGTCTTTTCCAAAAAATAATATGTGACCGAGAATTGAGGTATACAGAACCACAAGAGTGATAATACCGTATTCAAAAAATCTCATACATCTTTGTAAATTCCGAACTTTCTTTATGTTAAAGTCCACTCAAACCTCCCTTGTTTCGGTATTGAATCTGTCCAAAGAGTAACAGAAAGATAGGAGTTTATCAAGCCCGTTCTGTAAATGAAAAAATCCCCCGAAGGAGATTTGTCTGGAGCCACCTCGCAGAATTGAACTGCGGACCTTCTCGTTACGAGTGAGATGCTCTACCAACTGAGCTAAGGTGGCCTCACGCACGGAGTTAAAAGTTTATAATGTTCATCAGGTTATAAAGTCACATCAACAACGTCCGAACTTTATGAACTTTATGAACTTTACAAACTTTACGAACTTTACAAACTGCGTTGGAGCCTGGTCGCAGGATTGAACTGCGGACCTCGTCATTACCAATGACGTGCTCTACCAACTGAGCTAACCAGGCTTATGAATTTCATCATATATCATTTTTTGGCAAAAAGAAAGGGGTTTACAAGAAACCCCTTTTTTACTACAATTCCTCGCCTGAAAGGCAAGAAACTTTTCGATCCATTTTTCTTAAATCTTTCCAATCGTGCATGTCTTTACTTGCGTTTTCAAATGCTTCTGCGATTTGTGTTTCCGTAAAACTGAGATCAATTTCACGAACACCAAAAGAAAAGCTAACTTTTCCTGCCAATCCGGGAAAACGTGTTTCTATAACTTTTTCAAAACGTTTTCTATTTTCCAAAAGAACACGTTCTGATTCAGTTTTTGAAGATTCCGGAAACAGAAGTAAAAACTCATCTCCACCTTTTGAACGGCGGACAACCAAGTCGTCAGAACGACGCCAGCGGTTCAAAATGTTAGCAAGTGCCACTAAAATACGATCGCCTATTACATATCCGAATTCCGGATGGTTGTTTGTCCACTGAAGCCCATCCATGTCAACGAAAGCGACCGAATGGCTATGTTTACGACGTCTTGAAACGTGTTCTTCTTCCGAAGCAAGTGCAGACATCTCTCTTTTCTTTTCAACATGACTCATAACCGTGAGACATTTTTTTTCAAAATTTCTCATAATTTTAAGCCCTGTCAAAGGATCGTGAGACAGATCATTTTTTAAATTTTCGATTTTTCCGTGCTGCTGGTAAACAACAAAGGAAAGAATCAGTATTACCAGTAAAGACGCCACTAGTAAATAGTGCATAATTGTTCCCTCCTTAGGTAAATGTATAGAACATAAAACTCTTTTTAGTATACTATATATCGTTAAAAATGTCAATCTATAATTTTTTCTTTGGAAATCAGTGTTTCCGTGATATTCTATAGCTACAATTACTTAATTAAAAAGAACTTTTTATGGATATATTTTCCGCTATACTTATTATTTTAGGACTCGCATTGTTCGAAGGAATAAGCAGTTTTGATAACGCAATAATAAACGCAGATGTTTTGCAGACGACAGGAAAACAGGCGCGCAAATGGTTTCTCACGTGGGGCCTTTTCTTCGGAGTTTTTGTTGTTCGCGGAGTTTTGCCGTGGCTCATTCTTTGGCTGGCAACCCCGGGAGTAAGTGCTTTTGACGCACTTTTTGCGATGTTTCAAAGTAACCCGAATGCAAAGGATGCAATAGAGGCAGCCGCCCCGATTTTACTTTCAGGAGGTGGTGTTTTTCTTCTTTTTCTTTTTCTTCATTGGTTGTTTATTGAACCGAAAAATTATGGCATTCGCGGAGAAAAGTTTTTTCACTCAAATGGAATTTGGTTTTATGCAGTCGTATCAGTTTTGCTTTCTGCGATTGTCTGGTTCTCAATCAAAATTAATCCCATGATGGCCTTTGGTGCGGTCATCGGTTCGTCCGCATTTTTCATCACTCATGGATTTAAACAACAGGCAGAAAAAGGTGAGGAGGAGCTTTTGAAGAAAAAAGGCTCACTCTCCGATATCAGCAAAATCGTATACCTTGAAGTCATTGATGCAACCTTTTCCATAGACGGAGTACTCGGTGCTTTTGCTTTCACTTTTTCTGTTCCGCTCATTCTTCTCGGAAATGGCTTTGGTGCTCTCATTGTACGGTATTTCACCGTCAACAATATTGATAATGTTAAAAAATATATTTATCTCAAAAATGGAGCGATGTATTCCGTTCTTTTCCTTGGAATCATCATGCTAAGCGAATCTTTCGGTCTTGATGTCCCTTCATGGCTTGCACCCATCACGACCTTCGGCTCTATTGGTTGGTTCTTCTTAAAATCAAAAAAAGAATTATCCCTTTCTTCCACATAAAACAAAAGCCCTTCTTAAAAAAGAAGGGCTTTTTTATAATCATTACTGATATATTTTTTGAATATAATCTATAATTTTTTGTACCTCATTTTTAAGATCTTTAGAGTTTTCCAGAAGAATAAATATCTGTCTATTCCCTGTTTGTATTCTGACGGTAAAAACGCCAAAAAACGATTCTGTTCCGTCTGTGTTAACGACAGCTTTTCCTCCAACAAAAGAAGGGTTATCCGAGAAAATATTTTGATTCGGAATATCTGAAAAGATTGATTTTGAATACGCTGTGTTCGTCCTTCTTCCTGCGCTTATATCAAAAACAAACATTCGGTTATTGTAAATATATTTTGAGAGAGAAAAAAGATCTTCCGGAGTCGTAAAGGACAAACTATCTTTATCTGAAAAAGAGAAAACTGTATTTTTCATCCCTAAGGATTTTGCTTTATCGTTCATGAGGGTTATAAATCTTTTTTCCGTAAGATAGTTGGAAAATATCGTCATCGGCGCTTCGTCAGATTGGCGCAAAGATAAATGAAGAAGATCAAATGGGGTTGTTTCACTTCCCTTTTTTAATCGAGTACTCGAAACATCGGAGTATGTTTCCGACGATAAATAAATGTTTTTTTCTATATTAATATAATCTGTTGCTACTAGAGAACCAAGAACCGGAGAAAAAGATCCGAAAGGAATTTTATCCGCTTGTGCTTTACTTAAAAAAACAAAATTGTTTTTTATATCCGCAACCAAATATTTTGAAGCCGTTAAAGGAGGAATACTATTTTGATATACAAAAGTATCAGGAGCAAACTCTTCTTTGTAAACGATGACGGGCATTCCTACCTCAGATAAATCATAAACGGCTTTAGCACTTTCATCAGAAAGCCGAATGCACCCACCTGAATAAGTGGAAGCTACCGGCGTTCCATCAGCATAATGCGGCCAACCATGAATAAAGAAATTACCCTGAAACGACATACTCCATGGTTGATATACATGACCAAAACTGGAAAAATGGCTTTTTTCTTTACTCGCTATTTTGTAGATTCCCGCGGGCGTTTCCCACCAAGAACCTTCTTTTCCTTTGGTAAGAATTGGAAATTCTGCCGAAAAAACACCTGATTTGTATACAAACAATTTCATTTGAGAAAGGTCAGCTTCAATAAAACTTGTTTTCTGAGCAACCATGTCATCTTTAATTTTTTTGAAAAAATCCGGATTTGAAAGAGACGGTTCTTCTCCATAAGAAAAAACAGGCGCTGATCTTTTTTCGGCGGGAGGCAATGATAATGAATAATTTAGTACATTTGGGCGAATAGTCGAAAAAACAAAAAGCATTCCTGCTCCCATTCCAACAAGGACAATGATTACCTGCCAAACAGGCAAAGGAAATGTAAAAATTTTCTTCATAAATACATGATACCACGAGAAAAAGGAAAAATTAACGGAAAAGTTGAAAAAAAACCAAAAATCAGGTATTATAAGAAAAGAAGTGAAATCACCGAAAATTCCGCATCCTTAGCTCAGTTGGTAGAGCAGCGCATTTACACTGCGAAGGTCGGGGGTTCAAATCCCTCAGGATGCACAAAACGGACCGCCATCAGGCGGTTTTTGCGTATACTCCGCAAAATGAACTACTTCATTTTGCGGAGGGATTTGAAAGTCGGAGCCATGCACGCACCGGGCAGGCGAGACGGGGTCGCGGAAAATTTTTGCGACCAAAAATTTATCCGTGACCAAATCGCTCAGGATGCACCACAAAAAAACCGCATCTTGCGGTTTTTTTCGTACTTTACAAAATAGTGCTCTTATCTTTAAATATTTAACTTTTAAAGATTTTTCGTGTCCCCCCGGTAGGAATCGAACCTACATCTAAAGCTTAGAAGGCTTTCGTTCGATCCATTGAACTACGGGAGGATCTCTTTTTTACTTATCAATTTAATCTATATAGTTTTTGTTTTTCCAAAACAATTAAATTGCTTATAGGTCTTACGGCGATGACAGTTAGAACACCTAACCTCACATTTTCCTATCTCGAACAGAACGGAATCCCACGAATAATGACCTGACAACATTTGCGATATAGACTTAAACTTCATTTGAACACCAGAGTGATCAAAATCAAGAACTATCGGATCTTTTTCTCCACAATCAACACAAGCTTTGGCTGACAAAAAAATTAATAATTTTTCCCGAACTTTTATCCGGTGTCTTTTTTGAGCTTTGTATAAATCGTCTCTATTTTTATAAGGCACTATTGGATTATACCACAACACTCTAACCCAACCAAGTTCTTATACGACTAAAAACGATAGCAATTTTTACTCCCTGAATTTACTTCTTCGTATCAACCACAATACAGATTTCTTGCTAAAAAGTCAATCATTCCCTCTTATTTTGTCGGAACGATTAGTGTTGTCGAAGAAGCATTATTAATTTTTGGTACTTCACCTGATACTGACAGTGAAGGGTCTCTTACTAAAACAGGATTATTGATAATGGTATTGAATTTTTCTTTCTTGATTTGAAATTCAGCAATTACATCATTCAAATCTTTTTGTCGAATTTTTTTTGTGGGGGTAATTATTGAAGAACTTTCAATAATAAAATAATTGTCCGAAGATATGATGAAATAAAGATAGGCATTATAAGCTAAAAAACAACAAATAATGAGAGCTATTGTCCACACGATAATTGTCCAGTCGCGATGAAAATTCGGGAGCCATTTCCTTTTATCGTTATCATTGCTCATTTTAAATTCTATCATAGAAAAACTTGCCATAATATTTAAGGAAGATAACTTTCAAGGACAATAGTAAATGAACCATCCCAAAGATCCGATGAGCTTACTTGATCAGTACTTGAAATCTCTTTTGTGAGCGTCATATTTTTAACAAAAATACGATAAGGCATCTCTCCAATCAAAGAAAAAAGTCTATACATATTATCAAACTCTCCCTTTGCGCTGAAACTCAAGAGAAACGGGCTATTCGATTTTAACGGTGGGGTTACTGAATCTATTTTTAAATCAACATTTGCATATCCCCCAAGTTTTTCTATTTGTCCGATAAAAGATACCGCATCGGTCGGGGTAACAAAATATGAAGCTAAAAATTTTCGCGTTTCAACGGAATCCGCAATTGATTTCTCCATAAGCCGAATCTCTTCCTTTTCTGACGTTTGTTCATAAAGAGATGAGTGTAATTGTAGAGTTTTCAGCTTTCTTTCGTTTGTTGTAAACACCATGAACCCATAGGCGCATAGTAAAAGAGCGTTGATTCCCAAAAACAGCCATATTATATACTGAATCTTTTTTATGTGCATTGATTAATTTTTAACGACAATATTTATACTATATGGAAAATTCGACTCACTCACTAGTGAGGAAATCGGTAAGTCCACTGACCTAAAAGATTTATTCTGCTTGAGAGCATCAGAGAAAGATTGAATAATATCTCTGTTTTTTGAAGTGCCCTGAATCACTATCGAGGAAGAAGATGGGGCGTAATTATAGGAATAATTTGTTATCGCCATGCCCGTTCGCCTTACGTTGACGATTTCATTAAAAAAATCTAGCGAGCTTTTTGATGGACGGGGTTTCATCAATAATGAAAGTTGTTGATTTGTTTCCTCTACTGTATTTAACATATCGGCTTGCTGTGTTTTCTTACTCAAGGCTTCGGCACTTTGTGATTCCTTCACTATTTTTTGATATGCGTCCATCGTAAAGAAATATGTCGGGAGGAATGATATTATTATAATAATAAGACCAAATGATAAAAGCGGAAGAAATACGGAAATAACCCTGGCATAATAGTCCAAACGAAGTTTTTTCTTTTCTTCTAATAAAATAAGATTAATCATTTTTACTATAAAATTTATTCCCAATGTGTATACAACGAAAGCCCGATGGCTGTCGAATAAAGAAGTGAATCGTGAAATGATATCTCAGGAATCGTATCATCAAAAGAAAAAAGATTTCCCCAAACATTGGCTATTTCCACCGGTATTTTCAATTCTGAAGAAAGATACTCCTGTAATCCAAAAATAGTGGCACCGGATCCGCAAAGAATAATCTTTTCAATTTTGTCTTTTTTTTGTCCGTTTTTATCTTTATATGTATTCCAAAAAATAAAATGTTTATTTACTTCTTCTTTTATATCTGAGAAAACACGCAAAACAATTTCATAATTTCTTTTGTCTTCAGGCTTTTCGTTTTGTTCCAATTTTTTGTACATTTCTTTCACCTCTTCAATTGTTAAAACTGAATCCTTCATTATTGCGGCAATGATATCTTTTCCTCCAATCTCAATATCGGAAACAAAAGAAACAATACCCTTACTGACAATATACACGCCTGTTTTTGTTCTTCCCATGTCGAGAATTAAGGTAGTTTCCTGACTCCCTTTTGGAATGACGACGCGGAGGAGCGCCGTTGCATCGGTCTCAAGAGACAATAACGTTATACCTGCAGAAGAAAAAATATCTTGATAAGCCTGAACATTTTTTTTCTGTGTGGCCGAAACCATCATTTTTATGACATCAGATCTCTTATTACCGGTGTCGATAATCTCATAATCAAAAGCTGCATCATCAAGATTTATAGGGACATGTTCTTCGAGTTGAAGTTCAATGCTTTCATATAAATCACCATCTTTAGTTCTGGGTATTTCCATTTCAGAAAGATAGGCGATAGATTCAGGAAGAGACGCGTGGACAAACTGAATATCGTGTTCATTTTTAAAACGTATTAAAATATCGCGAAGAACTTCCGGCTTTTCAATTTGACCAAGAGAAATAACACCATCAGGAATTTTATATTCACCGAAATTCAAAACATCAAAACCTTTTTTTCCATTTCCCGTAATCTTAACAAACCGAAGAGAAACCTCTGAGAGATCTACCCCTACTCCTTCCATATTCATCCGTTCCGGAACAAAAAAACTCTTTGTTAATGAAAAACGAGACATAATTACATTATACAGAATTTACGACGCAAATGAAAAGAAAAGTGTGGACAGTTTTACTGAACAAGGGTTCCTTGCGGTATGTCCTTTCCTATTTCAAGAAGTGAAAATTTTCCATCATCAGTACTTACTGCCATTATCATGCCGTTGCTTTCCAATCCGCGTATAGTTCGCGGCTCAAGATTTGTCGCAAATGCGCACTTTTTTCCGACGAGTACTTCTATTTCAGGAAAGTATTTTGCGATACCGGAGATAATCTGTCTTGGGTTTTCTTCACCAAAATTAACGGAAAGTTTAAGTAGACGATCAGCCCCTTCCACTTTTTCTGCAGAAAGAATCTCCCCTGTTCGAATTTCTACTTTATGAAAATCATCTATATTTATCATATTGAAAGATTAAATAATTAGTATAAGAAAATTAAAAATTAAAATTATCGAGCAATGAGCCAGTTGCCTTTCCGCTTTTGTTTTTTACTTTATCCAGATAGCTTTGTAAAATAATTGCCGCAGCCGAAGCATCGTTCAGTTCTCCGCTGTCGTGAACATTTCTTGCCTGTTTTGAGCTAAGAAATTCTGATTCAAAAAATACGGGTACCGAGGTCTTTTCCTCCAATAAAGTTTTAAAGGGTGTAATTTGATCCATTACCTTGTTTTTCTCTCCTTTAAAATTTAATGATTCGCCTATTACAATACCTTCAATATTTTCTTTTTTGCAAAAATCGCAGATGACAAGCATCGCGTTTCCGTCATTCTTTAAAACAATTCGAGGAAAAGCTATTCTTCCCTCCTCATCAGAAACGGCTAGCCCTATTTTTTTTGTCCCATAATCGATTCCGAGCATTTTCATAAATAAATCATAGCATAAAATTATTGAACCTCCCAGATAAAACACAAGCAAAACACTAAGGGAAAAATTATTAGTAAAAATATTTTATATTTACAAATCGTTTGAAATAATGTATAATTATTTTAGATTTTGACAACACAAAGATATTCCTTCGAATTTTTTGTGAATCCTTTCGTCATTAAATTTCATTTATTAAAACCATAAGGAGAATATCACATGATTCCTCTTTCTCAACCGCTCGTTATTGCTCATCGGGGAGCAAGCAAACAAGCACCGGAAAACACATTACCGGCTTTCACAAAAGCTCTCACCTACAAACCGAGCTTAGTTGAACTTGACTATCATCATACAAAAGATAATATTCTTGTTGTTTTGCACGATGAATATCTGGACAGAACGACGAACGCAGCGGAAGTATGGGGGCGATTTGAAAATCGAGTAATTGAACATACTCTCGAAGAAATAAAAAGATTGGATGCGGGAAAATGGAAAAGCCCCGAATTTGAGGGAACAAAAATTCCGACACTGAAAGAGGCCATGGATGTCATTCAAAAAACCAGCTTTACTCTTATTGAGAGAAAAGATGGCGAACCAAAAGATCTCGTGAGCTTCTTAAAAAGAGAAGGATGGATTACGGATGTAATAGTCCAGTCTTTTGATTGGGATTTTATTGAAGAACTCGGAACATATAGTTCAGCCATCACTCTGGGATCTCTCGGACCTCCCTCCGGAAAATACAAGGGAAAAGTGTTAACCGAAAAAGAAAAATGGCTTAATGCCGAATTTATCGAAGATATCGCCTCTCGTGGAGCAAAATTCATCGGCTGGAACGAGTGCGTTACCGCAGAATCTATTGCTCTCGCTCACGAAAAAGAGCTTCGTGTTCTCATCTATACGATTGATGACCCCGATTTCGCCGAACATCTTGTCTCTTTGGGAGTTGACGGTATTATTACCAATGACCCTGAAACTATCGCGAAAAGATTAAGAAAATAGACGAACAGCCGACCTCAAACCAAGGCCGGCTGGTTTTTTTTAGAAAAACGTGTATAATGTAGTAAATAATATTAGTAGAGCGGAGGAGTGGCTGAGTGGTCGAAGGCGCTAGTCTTGAAAACTAGAGGGCTCGAAAGGGTCCCGTGAGTTCGAATCTCACCTCCTCCGCTTTGTTAATATTAGAGAATATAAAAATACCACAATCTGTGGTTATTTTTATTTATAGAGGTGAGATTCGAAGTTTATGCTCGGTAGCGAAGCGGACGGGTAAATCTCACCTCCTCCGCTTTGTTAATATTAGAGAATATAAAAATACCACAATCTGTGGTTATTTTTGTGTACGTCCAAGCAAGAGTGTTTTGTTTGACAAAAAAACAATGCCGTGCTAGATTACTTTCTGGGTGTAGTTTGTAGTAAAAAACAAAAAAGGAGAAGTAGATGTCCGAACAAAAAAACAAAAACAATGAATTTGAAAAATCCGGTTTAAAAAAATCGCGAAAACAACAATTTTTCAATGTTCTCATTGCGAATGAAGAAATCAAACGCTTATCCGAAAAGAAACGAGCACGCGAAGAAGAATTTTATCCCTCAGTGTCTGAACTGATGAAATCAATCAAAAAATAAAGATACCCACACACTGCCTTCCTGGTAGTGTTTTTTTATGGAAATAAGCATTTTTTTGTGTTATTATATGCGCATTGAACATGAATAGAAAATATTTCAAAGCCATAATCGTTTTAGCCGTCTTTGTTTCCCTCTTCCTGGTTTCAAAGGAGTTCATTCACGAAACCAAATCCCCTTCAACAGAAGGAAAAATGATTGTTACCGCGAGTTTCTATCCTCTCGCTTTTTTGGCAAATGAAATCGGCGGAGATAAAGTATCTGTTCACAATCTTACACCGGCCGGTGCGGAACCGCATGAATACGAGCCTTCACCGAGAGATATGGTAGAAATGGAACGCAGTCAAATTATCCTCGTAAACGGGCTTGGTCTTGAACCGTGGATTGAGAGTGCTCAAAAAAATCTTGATCCCAAAAAGACTCTTTTACTTCAAGTCGGTGAAGGCCGGGATATCTCTCGAAAAGGAGATCCGCATATTTGGCTCAGCAATACAATCATGTACAGTATGGCAAAACAAATTGAGACAACATTTGAAAAAACAGATCCTGCAAATAAAGCCGAATATTCTCAAAACTTAGAAATATTTAAAGAACGTATTAATGCACTTTCCGATGAGTATCGTTTCGGTTTGGCCAATTGCGAGAGCAGAAGTTTTGTCACCTCACACAATGCTTTCGGCTATCTGGCGGTTGAGTGGAACCTAAAACAAATTCCTATCGCAGGGCTCTCCCCCGACGCAGAACCGTCACCAAAAGAACTTGGAAATATTGTATCTTTTGCAAAAGAAAATAAAGTAAAATACATTTTTTTTGAAAGTCTTGTGAGCCCAAAACTTGCTCAAACAATCGCGAACGAAATCGGAGCCAAAACTCTCGTACTAAATCCGCTTGAAGGTTTAAGTGACAAAGATATGGCACAAGGAAAAAATTATTTTAGCGTTATGCGTGAAAATCTTACCAATTTACAAATTGCGCTATCTTGTACAAAATAGTATGCGATCAATAAAACATATTTTTAATAAATAAATATATGACCACACAAGAAAACGAACAGAGAGAAACCTCGCCGAGGCCAAGCTCTATAAAGCGTGTAGATCATACAAAAAAAATAATTGAAGTTATTGATGTTTCATTTTCATACGGAAATGGAGATGCTTTGAGCGGAATAACACTTGATGTTCATGATGGCGATTATCTCGGATTAGTTGGGCCAAATGGCGCAGGCAAAACAACACTGTTAAAAATAATGCTTGGGCTTCTTCTTCCCACAAAAGGCCAAGTAAAAATTTTCGGGCAAGAATTAAAGAAATTCAAACAATGGTCAGACATAGGATACGTTCCTCAAAAAGCAACGAATTTTGATCCTAATTTTCCTGCGACGGTAAAAGAGGTTGTTCTCATGGGAAGATATGGAAGAAAGGGGCTCTTTCGTCAAATAAACAAGGAGGATGAAAACGCCGCAGAGAAAGCTCTCAAAGAAGTCGGAATGAATGAATATGAAAATCGACTTATTGGAGATTTATCGGGAGGCCAACAGCAAAGAGTATTTATTGCGAGGGCACTTGCCGGAGAACCAAAGATTATTTTTCTTGATGAGCCAACTTCCGGTGTCGACACAAAAACCCAAAATGAATTCTATGAAATTATGAAGAAACTTAATCAGGAACTCGGGCTTACTCTTATCCTCGTTTCTCATGATATCAAAAAAATCATGGGTGAAGTTATGCATGTCGCCTGTGTAGACAAAACGCTTGTCTGTCATGAGACCCCCGAAGAATATTTAAAAAATGGCCTTCATGGGGACGTTATGGGCTTTATCAGTCATCACCACGAAATATAAATATGGACATAAATATTTTTCAATATGGTTTTATGGTAAGAGGCCTTGAAGCAGGCGTCATTGTCGCCCTCATCGCTCCGGCAATTGGAATTTTTCTTGTTCTTCGAAGATATTCTCTTATTGCCGACACACTTGCTCATGTTTCCTTAGCGGGAATCGCCCTCGGACTTCTTCTCGGGTTAAATCCCATTTTCACAGCCGTCGGATTAACGTCTCTTTCCACTATTGGGATTGAACGTTTAAGAACGACAAAAAAAGTTTACGGCGAATCTTCCCTTGCCCTTTTTCTTTCCGGAAGTTTGGCCGTTGCTGTTATTCTTCTCAGTTTGGCGAATGGATTAAACACAAATCTTTTTTCCTATCTTTTTGGAAGTATTGTGACGGTTACTATGAGTGATGTCTACACGATTCTCACTCTCTCGTGTATTGTTTCTCTGATTTTATGTATTTTTTATAAGGAGCTTATCTACATTTCTTTCGATGAAGAGGCGGCAAAAGCAAGCGGAATTCCAACCCGTTTGATAAATTACATACTCATACTCCTCACGGCACTTGTCGTAACCCTTTCTATTCCCATCGTCGGAATTTTGCTTATTTCGGCGCTAGTAGTTATTCCGATTATCTCAGCCCTTCAACTCAAAAAAGGATTTTCTTCCACTATTATGATAGCTGAATGCATTTCCGTCTTTTCCGTCATTTTTGGCATAATCGTCTCATTTTATTGGAATTTGTCGACGGGTGGAACTATTGTCCTTACGATGCTTGCCCTGTTCATAATGATTCTCTTTTTTACTTCCAAAAAAAAAAGAATAAGCTCAAATATTACTTAATAAAAGAATAGCAAAAACCATGTCATTACAAGAAAAAACTGTAGTAGTTGTCGGAGTTGAACATTCTGTTGGGCACGCAATAGCCCTCGCTTTTTCTAAAATAAATTATAATGTGGTCGTCACAGGATCCGATTACACAGTAGTCGAAAATATAGTGAACGAAATAATAGGGCTTGGGGGTGAAGCTCTCGCTGTTAAATGTGATGTCACAAAAAAAGAGGAAGTCGATGACATGATGATAAAAGCAACCAGCCGATATAAAAAAATTAACATTGTGGTAAACGATGCTGAAGTTGTCGAATCAAAACCATTTTTAGATATTACCGTTACCGACTGGGAGAACCTCATGAACGTTAATCTTCGCGGAGCATTACTCATCTCTCAGGCTGCCACAAGAGAAATGAAAGACGGCGGAAAAATTATTTTCATCTCTTCAATTGCCGGATCGATAGCATGGAACGAAATGGCTCATTACAGCGCATCAAAAGGAGGGCTTGAATCGATGATGAGATCTATGGCTTTTGAACTTGCTCATAAAAAGATTACCGTAAATGCCGTAGTTGAAGGCGTTCTTGACGTTCCGGAAATAAGCGCCGAAAATAAAAATTTAGCGACTGAAAAAATGATCTCTACCGATCCGGAAAGAAGAATAGGAAAGGCGGAAGACATTGCCGGGACGGTTCTCTTCATCGCATCAGACGCGGCAAATTACATTACCGGTCAAACGATAGTCGTCGATGGAGGATATACTCTCCGATAAAAATTTATTATGGACGGGCTTCTCAGATGTTCGAGATACGCATTCGGACCAAACCGTTTGTATTATTGTGGACCCGATCAAAATCGAGAGATTTTTTCGCACATTGTTGAAAATGAAGGCGACCTTGGATTGGTTGAATTACTCACAAAATTCGAAACCATGTACCCATATCTCCGACACATCGCGCTGGCAAATAAAATCCGCGAACCTCTTGATGAAAAAGTCGTTGAAGCCTATTGGATCGGCAACAAATTGCTCGATAATATTCCAAAACAAAAATTTTATTCATATCTTGTCGATGATTTGCGAATCAAAGATAAACTTGATACGAAATCATTTGAGCTGGTAAAAAGTAAAATCGGAACAGGCGCACTTCCCCACCATTCATTTCACGTGTTAGATATCTGGAGAAGATCTGGAAAAGAAGAGCGAATACACTCTATTTCAAACATGAGTGAATGTCTCGTAAGAGTCGGCGAAGTTATTTCCGTATCGGGACCATTCATCACAATAAAATCAGAACCGCTCGTTTATGAAAATGGAAAACTCTCTTTCGGGCCGATGGAAAAAACCCAACTTCTCCGCGAACTCGAATCGGATTATGATATTGAACAATTGAAAGCGGGAGATTTGGTATCAATCCATTGGAGTGTCATCTGTGAGAAAATCACAAAAAGACAAGCGGAGAATTTAAAAAAATACACAAACTGGCATATCAAGTTAGCGAATGAAACACTATAAATTTATGCAAATATTCATTTTTGGAAACCCGGACTTGGAAATGGATTCGCTTCCCATTCGGCTTTTACCGGTACTTGAAAAACGTTTTCCTGATATTGATTTTGTTGTTCTTGATCCGAATGAAGAATGGAAAATTCCGGAAGAAATGGTGATGATTGATACCGTTGTCGGAATTAAGGAACTTACCGTTTTTAACGACCTCAAGCACTTTATAGAAGCCCCCAGAGTTTCTGTTCATGATTTTGATGCCTTCTTTAACCTCATTTATCTCCAAAAACTGGGCAAGCTGAAGAAAATTAAGATATTCGGCCTTCCTTCAGGTGTCGACGAATTCACCGCCGAAGATTCGTTGACAAAGGAGATTGATAAGTGGTATAATAGTTTCAGATTAAATTAGCTCAAAGGAGAGCCATCATGACAAAAAAAGAAGAAGATAAAATCTACGGTCACATAAAAACGGTACACATCGAAATCCCGAAAGAGATAGTTGATCTTCCACAAAGTGATAAATGGTTGTACGCAATGTGTGGCGCGCCTGTCTGGAAAAAAGACGAATATGCCGCACAATCCCTTGCTTGGGAAGAATACGAGGGGTTCAACGAACATCCAAACTGGTGTAATCCGCTCGCTCGTTCTTAGAGGAATACTGCGATGAATAAAGACGAAACAATACGAGCCAAACGATATCTCGTTTGCTCCCAAACAGTACGGGAACTCGAAAGAAAATTGAGGGATTATATTCCCTCCTATTCAAATCAGGAACGAAATGTCGAAGTTATCGCTTCAACAAAGAAATTACTTGCTGCGTTCCGCAAAGAAGTCGCTTTCATGGAAGCCGAAATGGAACTAGGATTTTAACAGAACTCCCGCCCCAAATAAATGGGGTGGGTTTTTATTTTACTATTGACTTTTTTCATTTTATTGGTTATTGTCTGTTTGGGATATAGAACAGCCGTTCCTTGAAATTTTCCACAAACATACAAAGGAGAACGTTATGATTACTAAAGTTTATAACAAACAAGTACTTATTCCTGTAGCAGGAATTTCGATTAAACATCTTGGTCGTTATATAGCCTCCCATCTTGCAAAAATTTTAAAACCAAACGAACAAATTCTTCGTCATTCGGTCAATTTTGTAAAGGATGGAGTAGCGACAGTAGAAATGGCAATTGCGGAAGCAAACCGCCCTCTTTCAAAAGATATATATCCGAACTATGAACACGGAAAAGGAAATAAAAAAGTCGTCGTTCATATCGTTCCGACAGGAGTACGTGCTTCAATTGGCGGATACATCGCTGATGCTTCACCGGTAACAAATTTACTGGCATCCATTACTGATTACTGTATAACCAATCCAAATGCAGTCAATGCGGCTGTGACCACCTATATGGCACCAAACGTTGTCTATACGGAAGGACATTCCATTGATAACTTTTTTATGAACCGTATTGTTTTACGGCCCACAAAAAAACTCAATCAAATCGGATTGATATTAGACAAAGGCGAAGACTATGATTCCATCAGAAGGTTTGTTTTTCAAACCGCTGAAATGTGTCGTCTTGCCGGAGGTATCAATATTTCAAATTATGTTATTACCGATGAACACGTCGGAAGCCGTTCGTTCCAAAGTGAATCCGGCGCAATAACAGGAGAAATCGGAAACCCCGGAACACTCATTCGAGGAATGGATAAATTACTACGAAATCGCGCTCACGAAATTGACGCTTTTGTCGTTGGTACCCAAATCCAAGTTCCTGAAGGAGCTCTTGATCTTTACCACGCCGGCGATATTCCGGATCCTCATGGTGGACTTGAAGCCATTGTATCCCATATGCTTTCTTGGAGATCGGGAAAAATGGTGGCTCATGGACCGTTGCTTTACAAAGATGAGATATACGGATTGCTTGAAAGAGAACAATTTGACGCCAGAGCGACCGGCGAGATAATCGGAAGTATCGGATATCTTGGTTGTGTACTCGCGGGACTATCACGCGCACCTCGAATTCATTTCTTGAATTCAAACGTCAAAGAAAATCTTTCTCCCGACTGGTTAAAAGTTGCCGATGTTGCCGCAGTAGTGGCTCCTTGGAACTCACTTGGCGGACTTCCCATGCTAATCGCTGCGGAACGCGGAATCCCCATCATTGCCGTTAAAGACAACGATACACTTTTGAATGTCACCAAAGAAACGCTCGGCTATGGCGATTCCGTTATCGAGGTTGAAAATTACCTTGAAGCGGCAGCTCTCGTCAAACGCATCGTTGAAGGCGGAAGTTATCGTCTTTCAGAAAAAGAACGTTCTAAACTTCTTTCAGAAGGTTATGAAATTGCGGAAAATACCGGCATGGCACTCGAATCACTCGTTCGACCTGTCGTAGCATTTGAAGACTTCGCGAGAACGTAAACGAGCTTTTAGCTTATAGCTGTTAGCTTTTAGGTTTTAGACGAAATATACAAAAATCCCGCTCTTGGCAATTGCCTTGAGCGGGATATTTTTATTTTATATTAGGATTCACAGAGCGGTGCATTAGCAAACCATGTTATATCAACACCGGTTCCTCCTGTTTTGCAGGTAGGAGCATTTTCATACTGCATCCGAATAGAATATACACTGCCCGTTGAGTTTGTTCTATATAATGGATTATAATCAGAACTTTTTGGATCAGAAGGAACGCCGTTTGGCATAAACGGAGCAATCGCAGTTGTTACAATTGAATCACTCCATTGTGTGGTTTCATTGTTTGCAAGAGGAAACCCTGAATTATCGTTAAAATATAATTCAAGAGAAAGTCGTACGGAAGATAAATTAGCTCTTCTTGTCGCATCCCTTCCTTTGCTTGTTGCCATTCTTACCGAAGCAAGAATAATCGTCGATAACAAACTGATTATGGCGATAACCACCATAAGTTCTATTAATGTAAAACCATTTTTTTTATTCGACATAAATTTTATTTTGAAAGATTTGATGTCTTTTGCATCGAATAAGGGGTTACTTGGTCTGTATGGACGAGTATGAAAACGGATGCACTAAGCATGAGAACAACTAAAAACCACAGGACAAAAGTCGCCTGTCTAGAATTTTGAATCATTCCATGGGAGTGAGCGATAACCCAACGTGCCATGGTCGGAGTCCCTGTTCCTTTTTTTACAGTTATCTCTTGCTTTTCTTCATAATACCCGACACTTAAATCTATTCCTTCGTCGTTTTTCTCAATATCCATAAAATAAAAAAATTTTATTACGAGATATATTTCTCCTGCCTTTATAATAAATCCTCTCTTATACATTAACTATCATCTTTTTTGACTAAATTAACAAGGGAAAAATGAAAAGTTTTTTATATCCAACTTACCTTCAGGAAGTGAGCCCCACAGGACATACAAGGATCAAAGGCGCGGATAAGTTTCTCTATTTCCATCGGGATTTTGTCTTCAGTCATTCCCTCCGCTAACAATTTCTCAACTAATTTTCCAATACCCTCCTCAATGTTTATTTGGTTTTGCCCTGTTGGCACAATAACCTCCCCTTCTCTAATTATTCCGTCTGCTCCGAGTACCACCTTGTGATACAAGGTACCGCGGGGCGCTTCAACGACGCCGACACCAACGGCCTCCCTTGCCGGTTTCTTTATGATTGGTTCCGGAACAAAAGTATTGTTTTTAAGCAAATCAAGAGACTCGTCGATTGAGTGTAAAATTTCTATTGCCTGTGCAAGATTATTGAGAAATACATCAGTTGACGGGAAGAGTGCGAGCGCTTCCTTTGCCGATTCTTTTGTTTTTGGATGTAAATTATCTTTCGCAATATTCAAACGAGCAAGAGATCCAACCATATAACTTTCACCTTTATATTTATAGGCGCTTGCGGTTGAGTACGGAACAACCGTATGTTCCAAGTGTGCACGATATTCTGACTCGGGATATTCCTCTCCTTTACTGGTGCGAATTTTTCCGTTGAGATAGCCAAAACCTTCATCGGCGATAAGCGCCATATAATTTGATTTCCAATCAAAATGATCCGGTGCATCTTGAAAAACTTTTATCAGGCGAAGTGCTGCAGGACGAATGGATTCAAGTTTTGCAATCGCTTCATCAACTCCCTCTTTGGAAGGAAAATGAAGGAATCCGCCGATAACAGGATACATCGCATGAACAGAACGCCCGGCAATAAGTGTCGCCAAATAATTTCCCGCCGCTTTAATATCAAAACCATCATGAAGCATTTGATGTTGCACTTCATCATTTTCGTCAAAATCCAAAAAGGCGTCTTTTCCAAAAATATCGGGCATGCAGAAAAGGTAAAGATGAAGAGCGTGATCGCGGACAATAAGTCCGTGCATGGTGAGAGAACGTAAAATCTCAGTTTGCTTTGTCGGTTGTATATCGAGAGCGTTCTCACACGCCTCTATCGCCGCCATAATATGGGCGTTCGAACACGTCCCGCAAATACGCGCGAGATGAGAAGGAATAGCCGCGATTGGCTTCCCTTTCATTGCCTCCGTGAAAAATCTTTTGTATTCAGTAATACCAAATTTAACTTCGGTTACTTTTCCGTCTTCAGCATGAATAGAGAGAGCGGCATCCCCTTCTATTTTCGTTATGTGCTCCATTGATAAATCGACTTTGTGCATAAAATGAGAAGTTAGCGGTTAATTTTTTTCTATTTTTTTATTTTTATATTATCGTCTTGGCCATTTCTTTAATGGAACACCTGACAATAATGCAATGGCAAATTCAGGAGAATTTTCTTTTGATATTCGGTTGAACACTTTTTCACTTTCTTCAAGAACTTGAGGATAATCGGAAACGACAATTTCTTGCCAAAGCTTTTCCCAAGCATCTTTCATATTTTCATCAGTTTCACTCTTCATTCGTTTTTCCGCTTCTGAGAAATAATCATATAAACCACCTTCATTCTTCGGTTCTAAAAGTATGTATGGGACATTACGTTCATCACGACTTTTCTTGTGTGCGATAATTTCATCTTTTGATCTCTCCAGAGCCAATTTTTCTTCCGCAAGTAAATATTTTCGAAGAGATTTCTCCTTTTCTTCTTTTTTCTCTTCGCTCTCAGAAGTTTTATTGAGATACTCACCCCACAGAGAAGCGATTTCTGCAGACGAATTCATTTCGTTAAATTCTTCTTGAAAAAGCTGATTCGTAACATGTTCAATTTCGTGTATTTGCGTTCTTTTTGTGTTCTCCGCCGGGACAACGGTCACGGTATACATAATGGGGTTTTTCCCTTTTGTTATTTCTTTAAACCCGGCAAGCATTATACGGTCATCGGGATCTGGGTCTTTTTCTCCACGCATTCGACGTGCGGTCAGATTATCGGCAAAAAAATTAACAGACATAATCCCCTCCTCCATTTCAAGCATTGAATCTTGTTTGCAGTCTACACCGGTCAATTCCCGAGCGACAAGGCACGCATTGCCATTGTTGCGATTGCATATTTCTTTCATATTTTCTCTGTAACGGTAATATGAATCAATCAATCTTTCGGCAGTATCGCGCTGTTTTTCCCCAAAACCATGTATCTCCGAAAAAGTGTCAACGACGGAGAGAAGTTTTTCTTTTGAAATATCGGGGTTTTTCACTACTTCACTCTCAACGACATTTCTGCAATCAGCCAAAGCATTTTCCTGCTCGGCCAATCGTTTTTTGAATTTTGCAAGAGCGTTTTTTCTTTCCTCTTTTGGAAATGCCAATACTTTGCGAATCTCTTTTTCTGCAACAAAATTTTCAGATTTTATCTGTTCCGAAGAAATATTTTCATTTTGGGACTCGTTCATCTTCATAAAACTTAAATTAACTATTTGGTCGTAAGGTCTTTATCAATGTATCCACCGCCTTCAGGAACATCTCGGTATTCATCGGACAACCGGGCAATTCCACATCTACTTTCACAACATCGGAAACTTTAAGAACTTTTGGAAGTGCACCAAATCTGGTAATAAGAAAATCTATTTCAGCATTTTGTGCCTCGGTAAAAGTATTGCGTTGACCTGCAGGAAGTCCGACGACAGCACAAGCTCCGACGGCGACGAGGTATTTTGTTTTGCTTCTAATTTCTTTTACCTTCTCTTCTTGATCCGGCCCTGCGATAGCTCCTTCAACGAATGCGACATCGAATTCGTCCATAATATTATGAGATTTCAAAACCTTCACATGGCGAAAATCAAAAATTCTTTTCCAATCCTGCCAGTGGTCGTTCATGATTTCGGTCATCATAATCGTGCTGTCTTCACAGCAAGAAAACGAAAACCATCCTAACTTAATTTTTTCTTGATTTTCCATAAAACTTTATAATTTAATTCAATACTAATTTATTATATTATCTACTTAGGTGAAGACATAATTCCAATAGGTGCGGCGCCGTCTATTTCAGGAAATGTCTGCAATTTATTTATGGCTTTAATAATGTTACTAGAATCAAAAGCACGAGGTAAGGAAATTCTCCATATATGAGATTGTGGTTTTTGGCTTTCAACACGACCGTTTATTTCTTTTATTATTTCATTAATTCGCGAATCAGGAATACCCGCCTTTGAAACGACGATGACACAATTAGCAATAACATTTCCAAATCCGGGAAGATTGGTGGTTTTCATTTCACGGCACGTTGTATAGTTATTACTCATAAACAAAGGAAAAACTATCACAAAAGTAACCGCACAGATAATTATAGAAATCAGCGAAATCCACCATTTTTGATTTTTCTTAAAACTAAACTTTTTCTTTGATGTATTTTGATTTTCCATAGTATTTATTATGTGTTACCAACGGTTTTATTATACCAAAAAGTAACGTTTTGGGACAATTATTTTTGTATTTTTTATTTTATGGGTGTATGATTATGGCATCCTTATCAGTTTATCAAATTACCTTTTATAGTTTGGTAAATAAAAAAATAAATTTATGTCTTTGGAATCAAAGCCGGAGCGTGAAGCCCCCATTGGCGATTTTATTACGATTGCGACGATGCACATAAAAGATGGAAATCTTGCCGAAGCAAACAAAGTCATGCAAAGTGCCATACTGGCAAAAAGATATGATGACGCTGAAATAATCGGACAACTTCTCGACAGTTCTCGAGAATAAATAAAAAACTCATCCGCCTTGCAACGAATGAGTTTTTTTGTATTATTTTTTGAATTATCGAACCCAATTCATAAATCTTTCCCATTTTGCTTCAACCATCCCCTGGTGCCCTCGAACAATCATAACAGAAGCATCTACGTGTTTTGCGAGAAGTTCGGGAATCGCACCCAGTCTGATTTCTCGAAGCATGTGAGGAGCCGAGGCACTAATGATAACGAGTTTTCCTTCCTTTTGGAAATTTGCCTCTTTAATAATTGCCATTATGACGGATTTTGCGGGAACAACCTTTACTTGTTCAAAATCCTCAAACTTACGATTCAGAGAAGTCAGGAGGTCCTTAGTAATGTCGTTCCCCATTTCTTTCTGTTCCGGAGGAACGACAGAAATGAGTTTCATTTTTGGATGGTAATGTTTGTGGACAGCATCAAGAATTTCTCCTGTTAATGAAAGATACGGCGAGCCGACGCGCAATTCTTTTGCCAACAAAACTGAGGTGATTGGTTGAGGATTTTTCAACAAAAGTATATCAATGTTTGTTTCTCTAAGAATTCGGTCTATTTTACTTCCGAAGACAACTCCCTTCGTTGATGTAAATCCACCCCAGTTTAGGAGAAGCATGTCACATTCCTCCATTTTTATAACATCAAGTAATGTATCAACCGTGTCGCGTCCGACCATGGCTAATCCGTGAAAATTAATATCTTCTTCACCTTTATTGTTGTGGTTAAATTCTTGGACCCATTCTTTCATGTGTTCGAACAGGTGCTGATCTCTCGTCATTGTGGCCCCGTCAACCAACATAAGTGGGTGCGGAATGGTGTGCACGGTCGCAGCGATAACTTCGCCGTGATATTTACTTGCGATAGCAAATGACATTTCAGCCAGGTGTTTCAATTCATCGACAGTGATATAAGGAGGAATTGGAAGAAGAATTCGTTTTCCTGTTTTAGCGATAACCCTCACTGATTCTTCGTAGAAGATTTCACCCTCAAAACTCGCTCGATTTTGTTTCATCGCGTAACTAAAATAATTAATGAGCCCGATGAGCGACCAGAAAATGGTAACAATCCATGCAACAGGATTTACGTTGAGCATAGTAAGCGCCAAGATGAGATAAATGAAAGTAGCCAAAAGTGGAATGAATGGGAACATTGGAATTTTATAATTCCATTTTGTTTTTGGATATTTATAGTGAATTCGGATACCGGCAATATTAAGTTGTAAGAACAATAAAACAAAGAGAAGAGAGGCGGCAGAAGCGACATCAAAAAGAGGAAGTGTCATAACCATCACAGAAATAAGGATTACGGAAACGATAACAGCCAAGTGAGGAGTGAAGTTTTTCTCATGAATTCGAGAAAGTCGCACCCAGAAATTTTTATCTCTCGCCAGCGCAAAAGCCACGTGACTGGAAGAAAAAATTGTTGTATTCAAGGCTGCAAGATTTGCCAAAAATCCTCCGATAGCGAGAAAGAGTGCTCCATAAGGCATAAACATTTTCGCCGACTCCACGATGGCTCCTTCTTTGTAACTTCCAAGCAATTGCCATACGGGAATTCCGGTAGATGTCGTAGCTCCCATAATAATAATACTTAAAAGAACGTAAATGGCAGAAACAATCGCCCATGAGGTAAAGAGCCCGACTTTAATATCATGCGCAGGATTTTTTGTTTCTTCTCCCGCTTGTACTTGAATTTCAGATCCCTCGAAGGCAATATAGAAAAAACAAGTCGCAGCAAAAACACCAACAACACCATGAGGAAGAAAGGGGTGGAAGTTTACAAAAGGAAGTGGCATTCCAATCATTTGTTTAATGCCAAAATAGGCATATCCCGCTAAAATGGCGAGAAGTCCAACCGTAATATAATTTCCGATGCTTCCGGTTGCTTTCGCTCCTTTCCAGTTGATATATCCAAAGAAAATAATCATCGCGAGTGCCGCCATTTTTTCACCGGCAAAAAAACCTGATGTCGCAAAGAAATTAAGCCCAAACATATTGAGAATCCAGATTGCGTAATATCCGAAAGAAAGCGCATACACACCACAGGCGGCGGCGTGAGCGAACCACGAAAGCCAACCGGACATAAATCCTTGAAAATTACCGAGACCTTTTCGAACCCAAAGATATCCTCCTCCCGCTTCAGGGAAAGTCGTCCCGAGAGCAACGTACATTTGGAGATTAAGAAAAGCGACAAAAGCACCGAGTATCATCGCAAGAAAGAGTCCGGGGCCTACTAAATTAATTGCCGGTCCGAGTAATGAGAAAATTCCTCCTCCGATAAGCGAACTTATTCCGATGAAGACTATCGAAGCTGGCCCAAGGGTGCGTGCCATTTTCACTTCATAGGGAGCCTTCTCTTTTTGTTTTGTTGTCATAAATGTTTATAAGCAAATAATGTTCCGTAAATAAAAAAGGTGCTGCATGATAAAAGCAGACCAAAAAAAATATATTATTATATGTCGCTCGGATTAGCAAACATTGTTTCTGTTCCGCTAAAATAGCGACTGGAAAAAACAACACCGCACAAGCCGAATATTATGATAAAAATAAACCCGATTAAAAACTTGAAAAATGACTTATTTAAGACAGGTTTCATGTACGTATATTATACCACAAGATAAAATGACCATGCAAGAAAAGGATTAGACAGAAATTTGAAATTTTAAATATATTCAAACTCCTTAAACACTTTTTCATAAAGCCTGACGGCACGGTTCGCCTGATGCTTCGTCAATAGAAATGTTGAACCTTGATGAGCTATATAATTTCGAACTTTATGAGCTTCCCATGCGTCATTTATGGTGGCAAAATCAGCAACCTTGATTTGTTTCATCATTTCACCCAGAGTCGTTCCCGGGTAACCCAATTTTTTAACAAGTTCTTCCAACATTGAATCAGCTTCCATAATGGCAAGTTTCCATTCCGCCGGATTAGCGCTCGCAATGTACCCTTCCACAATGTCCCATCTTTTTGATTTAACTTTTTCTAATTTAATTCTTCTTAAGGCTGAGTCTTTTCTATTTTTCCTTACTCTCTCATTTATTCGTATTATTAAAAACGCGATACCGACAAAAAAAGCGACAGAAATTGTGAATAAAAAAAGTTGGAAATAGAAAAAAGCGTTGCTCGCATAAAAACCGGCTGCGTATCTTCCCGGGTTAGTAATCATTCCTAATAACTGCCCCGCTGCGGGAACATTATTAAAAATTCCATTATCTTGAAGGGGTACGTTGTAAGTGACGTTCATTTTATTTCGTCGCGTCTTTGGCGACCCTAAATAATATATCTTCTCTCATGTACGGAGCAATAATGTGGAAACCTGCGGGAAGCTCGTTTTCTCCTTCTTTAACAGTTCCCGAAGGAACAGAAATAGCTGGCAATTCGGCGATATTTGCAGGAACAGTGAAAATATCTGCGAGATACATCTGGAGAGGATCATCCATTTTAGCCCCGAGTTTCCATGCGGGCGAGGGTGTTGTTGGAGTAACAATTACGTCAACATCTTTAAAAGCGGTATCGAAATCTTTTCGAATGAGCTTGCGAGCTTGTATTGCTTTATTGTAATAGGCGTCAGCGTAGCCGGCAGAAAGAACGTACGTCCCGAGCAAAATTCTTCTTCTCACTTCTTCCCCAAAACCGATGTGTCTGGTTTTTTTATACGAATCGGAAACATCTTTTCCTATTTCTGAAAGCCCGAAACGAATACCGTCAAAACGGGCAAGATTTGATGAAACTTCGGCTGGCATTAAAATGTAATACGTCGCGAGAGAATATTTCATGTACGGAAGCGAAACATCTACGATTTCGTATCCTTTATTTTTAAGCGCAGTAATCGTCGCTTCAAAATTTTCAAGCATCGAAGCATCCAAACCTTTCATGGATAGAAAATCTCTCGGGATACCGATTTTTAATTTTGTCTTTTCTTCTTTTTTAGGATAGAGGTCTCCCGGAATCGTAGTGCTATCCATCGGGTCACATCCACGAATGGCGTCAAAAATAATTTCAGCGTCTTCAACTGTTTTTGTGAAAGGTCCTATTTGATCAAGAGAAGAAGCCATCGCCATAAGTCCAAAACGGGAAACTGCGCCATAGGTAGGTTTCATTCCGACAATTCCACAAAAAGCCGCCGGCTGTCTGATAGAACCGCCGGTATCTGAACCGAGCGAACCGAGTGCCATATCGGAAGCGACGACAGCGGCAGAACCACCCGATGAACCACCGGGAACGCGAGTCATGTCTCTTGGGTTTTTTGTTTTTCCGTAGGCGCTCGTTTCTGTCGAACTTCCCATGGCGAATTCATCCATGTTTGTCCTGCCGAGAAGAACAGCGCCCGCTTCTTTTAATTTTGCGATGACTGTCGCATCATACGTTCCAATGTGACCTTTTAAAATTTTTGAAGAGGATGTCGCTTCTTTGCCGAGGACGAGCATGTTATCTTTAACAGCCAAAGGAATTCCTGTTAAGGAAACAGCCTTCCTTGCTTTTATCATTTCATCAGCGCGTTTTGCTTGTTCAAGAACATCAGAATACACTTCAATGTATCCAAAAATTTCCTCATTCTTTTTTGCAATATTTTCAAGATAGGATTCGGCTAATTCAACTGCGGTAAAATCACCGTCATCCAGATGTTTACGGGCTTTTGCAATGGTTAGTTCTGAAAGATTAATCATATGAAATTATTTTACAAAATTTTCCTCACTTTAATGTAATTCCCTTCCTTCTCAGGAGCATTTTTTACAATGGATTCGGTATACTTCCCCGTTTCGTGCGGGTCTCCATCTTCACGCAAAACATTGTGGTTCAGCCCGATGACGGGAGTATCAGAAGATTCATCTTCTTTTGAAAGCCCTTGAACTTCGGAGACGTACTCCAAAACACCCTCCATTTTTTTTCGGATGCTTTCTGTTTCATTATCAGCAACCTCAATGCGAGCCAAATTGGCAAGATTTTGAATATCTTCTGTGGTAATCATTGCTTTATCATACCGTATTTTCCGGAGAATTGGAAGAATCGATTTACTGATTATTCATCATCCTCAAAAATTCATCTTCGTCCAAGATCTCCACTCCCAGTTCTTGCGCTTTATCATATTTTGAACCGGGTTCAGCTCCTGCGACGACGTAATCCGTATTTGAAGAAACAGAACCGACAACATCTCCACCAAAATCTTTTATTTTTTGTTTGGCTTCATCGCGACTCATCGTTGAAAGTGAACCTGTTAAGACAAAGCTTTTTCCGGAGAGAGGTGTGTTTTTCTTTCGTTGAGGGCGGAGTATTGTCACGTGTGTTAAAAGCCGACGAACAAGATCTTTGTTTTCTTTTTCTCCGAACCAATTAAAAACAGATTGGGCGACCGTCTCTCCGATTCCTGAAATATTTTCCAATTCGTCAATTTTTGATTCCTCCAGATTTTCAATTGTTCCAAATTTCATCGCAAGATCTTCGGCTGTTTCTTCGCCAACGTTCGGAATGGAAAGAGCTGTGATGAATTTCGGCAACAAGATTTCTTTTCTCAGTTTTATCGCTTCTATAATATTGTCAGCCGACTTTTCTGCAAAGCGCGGAAGCGTCAGCAGGTCACCTTTTTTTAAAGTAAAAATATCATCAAAGTTTACAATGAGCCCATGTTCTAAAAAGAGATCAATGTTTTTGGGGCCCATGTGTTCAATATCAAAGGCGTGTTTAGAGACAAAATGATAAAATTTCCGCTTTTGTTGAGCAAATGATTTTTTATTAACACACCTCCATGCCGCCTCACCGGGGATTCTTTCAATGGAACCATCCCCGCCACAGGCAGGGACATTTTTCGGAAAATGATAGGGCTTTTCCTTCCCTGTTCGCATTTCAGTTAAGACTTTAACAATGTCCGGAATTACATCACCGGCTTTTTGCAAAACGACCGTATCTCCAATTCGTACGTCGAGACGTTTTATTTCATCTTCGTTGTGCAGTGTTGCGCGGGAAACGACGGATCCGGCAACTGATACAGGAGTAAGGTTCGCCACAGGAGTAAGAACTCCCGTTCTTCCAATTTGTAAAACAATATCTTCAACGACCGTTGTCACTTGTTCGGCCGGAAATTTAAAGGCGATACCGAATCGCGGAGCTTTACCCGTATAGCCGAGATACTCCTGATACTTTCTTTCGTTTACTTTAATAACGGCGCCATCTATCCAATAATCTTCTTTCTTGCTCAACTTTTGCCATTTTTTCCAATAGGCGACAATGTCAGCAACGTTCTTACATTTTTGAAAATGAGGGTTTACTTTAAATCCGAGACGCTTCATTTCTGCAAGTTCTTCATATTGAGTCTCCGGCATTTTCTTTCCATACTTGGCGATATCATAATTAAAAACAGAAAGTTTTCTTTTTGCGACAACTTTTGGATCAAGCTGACGAATACTTCCTGCGGCGACATTCCGAGGGTTTGCAAAAAGCGGTTCACCGGCTTTCTGGCGTTCCTTATTTATGCGAACGAGTTCACTCTTCGCAAGCCAAACTTCTCCTTCCACAATTATATCAACATCTTCTTTTAATCGTAATGGAACGGATTCTATGGTTCTCACATTCATCGTTACATCCTCACCAATTTTTCCGTCGCCTCTCGTTGCCGCAGTAACAAGCATTCCTTTTTTGTAGGTCAAAACAACTTTGAGTCCGTCAATTTTAAGTTCGCAAATATATTCCGGAGAAATTCCCGGGTATTTTTCCTGCATAAATCTTTTCACACGAGCATCGAAATCTTTTATTTCTTCTTCCGAGAAAGCATCATTAAATGACCATTGAGGAACTTCGTGTTCAATTTTTACAAATTCAGGAAGAGGTTCTCCTGCCACTCTTTGTGAAGGAGAATCCGGTGTCACGAGTTCAGGATATCTCGTCTCCAACGAAACAAGCTCATGTTTCAATGAATCCAGTGCCTCATCAGAAATTTCCTGTTTGTCCAAAACGTGATACAGGTAGCGGTGATGTTCAATCGCCTTTTTTAGCTGTTCCAGTCGGATTTTGTCAGCCTCCGGAATTTTTTGATTTGTCATTTAGACAGTATAACAAAAAACCCTCCAACAGTGGAGGGTCTGGAAATTTTGTTTAATACATCCAGAGGGTAATAATGTTTGTAAAAGAGGGAATGAAAAATACGAGGAAAATTCCGACCAAGAGAAACGGAGCAAAAGGAATCTCACTCTTCAAAGTAATTCGATGTCGAAGGACAGTATATTGAGAAAGCTTGCCGGCTAAAATAATCAAAATTCCGACGATTGCTCCAATCCAAAAAGCTAATACAATAGCAATCAACCCTGCTTTAATTCCAAGAAACCAACCGAGTCCAAGGGTAAGCTTTGCATCCCCGAGCCCCATCCAGCGACCACCTGAAACAAGCCATAATATAGCAAAAGGCGCGGCAAGTAATGGGCCGGCGAAAAAATCCCACATCGAAGGGGCAACGGAAAAAGTTTCAGGCATAAAAATTATGCGAAGAAGCGCAATCGCGGCAAAAGAATAGGCCCAGAAATCAGGAATGATTTTATGTTTGAAATCATACACCCCAATACAAAGGAGGAGACCGAAAACAATAATACATACAGCGATATACAAAAACCAGACCGTATTAAGATTTTCCGAAGAAATATTACTTATGAAATTCTCAAATCCACCCATTTTCCAAAAAATCAGAGATGAGAGCACCCCCATTATGACTTCAACGATGGTATATTGTTTTGAAATTTTACTCTTGCAAAAATGACATTTTCCACGAAGAGCGAGGAAAGAAAATACAGGAAAAAGTTCTTTCCATGTGAGCTGTTTATTGCACGAAAAACAGAATGATCTTCCAAGAATCGTTATTCCCGTATTATAACGATAAATAACTACATTGAGAAAACTCCCAATAATCGCACCGAAAATAAATGTAAAAAAGTAAAAAATATATTCCATATAGAGTTATTGTAACACAAAAAAGTTGTTGGGCAATGTATATAAAAATCATGAGGATGCGATGTGCTATGAATTTATACCGTTTTATAGGGCAAATTTGCGGGCGAATTTAAAAAACGATATACTACTACTATAATTAATCTATATGATAAAAGTTGAAAATCTCACAAAAAGCTATAATGAGCGCATCGTTGTTCGGGGTCTTTCTTTTGAAGTAAAAAAGGGTTCAATTCTCGGATTTCTTGGGGCGAATGGCTCGGGAAAAACGACGACAATTAAAATGATGGTGGGAATTACCACACCTGATTCCGGGAAAATTTTTCTTGACGGAAAATCAATCTCCGAGTGGGAAACAAAAAAGATACTTGGATTCATGCCGGAATTGCCCAGTTTTTATGAATATCTTACCGGTGGTGAATTTCTTAGTTTTTGTGAAGATTTATCAATTTCGGGCGATTCTCGCAAAAAGAAGGAACTCGAAGAAATTTTTACAAAAATCGGACTTCTTGAAGCAAGAGATATTCCGATTCGAGAATATTCAAAAGGAATGCGCCAAAGGCTTGCGTTTGCTCAAGCTATCATTCATAACCCTGAATATATTTTTCTTGACGAACCCCTTGATGGCCTCGACCCTTTGGGGAGAAAAGCCTTCAAACAATTTATTAAAGAACTCAAAAATGAAGGGAAAACAATTTTCTTCAGCTCTCATATCCTTTTTGACGCAGAAGAGCTTTGCGATGAAATTGCAATAATAAACAAAGGAGAACTTTTATATAAAGGAAATATTCCTGATTTCTGCAAAGGAAGAACACTTGAAAGACAATTTGTCGATACCGTTGAAGCCGCCAATAATCCGCAGTAAAGACAGCCTGCTATGTTCGGAAACAGAGTAAACTATAATTTAAATCATCATGAAAAATATATTCACCATCGCAAAAAATACGTTTAAGGAAAGTATTCGTGACAAAATTTTTTATACTATCGGATTTTTTGCCGTTATTTTTGCCGTTATTCTTTTTTTCATTAGCACCGCCTCTCTCGGAGAAGAATCCCATGTTTTGCGTTCTCTTGGGCTTGGAGGGGTATATGTTTTCGGAATCATACTTACCATATTATTAAGCTCTTCCCTTCTTTCGAAAGAATTTGAAAAAAAGACCATATATTTTATATTTTCGAGACCGGTTACTTCTGTTGAAATGATATTTGGAAAATTTTTGGGCTTATTTTTCACACTTACTTGCGCAATAACCTTATTTTCCGGGGTTTATTTTCTTATGGTTTATCTGGGAGCTAATGTTTTTGATGCTTCCGCGCTTCTTGCTTTTATTCTTCAGCTTTGTGAAATGTCCATTTTTGTGGCGCTCACCATTTTCTTCTCCTCATTCGCGAGACCTTCCCTCTCTGTTGTCGCGACCGTAACGCTCCTCTATCTTGGCCA
>CAIJYI010000005.1 GCA_903824855.1 uncultured bacterium
CCCCGTCTCGCCTGCCCTTGCGAGGGCATGGCTCCGACCTTCAAGTCTCCCGCGCAAAGACAAGCAGTTGTCTTTGCTCTCCGGCGCAAAAAAATCGCCGTCTGGGCGATTTTATTGTGCCGGAGGGGAGACTTGAACTCCCAAGCCTTACGGCACACGATTTTGAGTCGTGCATGGTTACCAATTTCATCACTCCGGCTTATGTCGTATATACTATCTTTTTTTCGCAAATAAATCAATAAAAAAACGACCTTCGAGAATTGAAGGTCGTTTTTATTCTTTGAATGTTTATTGTGCGGTAAACGTCGATGAGATCATTTGGCCGTTGTTAGTAAGAGGTTTATCGGTATCCATTCCGAAGATTTGGTCGCCGTTATCACTCCACAAAACAACATAATACTTCCTCCCTGCTTCGGTACCTCTCAATAGTTCTACTGTTGTTGCGCCTGTCGTTCCTTTCGGTAACCATGATGCACCGAGAACATTTCCCATTGATCCATTTAGGTCTTCTCGAACGACAATCCAACTATCATTTTTTAATGAAACATTCTTCACAAAAACAGATTTTCCTGCGGCCAATTTAGCATCCACGCTAACACTGCTCAAATTTGATGTTTTTACAACCGGCGCGATAACTGACGTCTTAATGGTTTCACCTTTCTTTGGTGTCACATCGATCGAGACGACATTTTTCTTTTCTGATTCTTTTTGCTCAGTTTTAGTAACTTCACCCGCTTCGCGTCCTTTAAAGGTTCTTCCAACAACAAAGCCAAAAATCAATCCTGCTGCGATTACTCCAACAATAAGGATTTTCTGCTCCTTCAACTCGTTCATGAGAGAATCTATTTTCATATAAATGATAAATAATTATTAATTCGCAATACTATTTTCCGTGAATTCAATAAAAAAGTCAACTTCACTTTTTGACATAAAATGGTATTAAAAATCTATTCTTTCACCCCGACTTTAACTTTCGGAGAACGGATAAGCGCACCGTTAAGCAGATATCCTTTCTGAATTACCTCCATAATCTTGTTTTCATCTTCAGGTTTTTCGACCGTAACATTTTCAACGGAAGTATGAATATTCGGATCAAACATTTCTCCGAGAGGAGAAAGTTGTTTCAAACCATTTTGTTCAAGAATTGAAAGCAATTGACTGTAAATATATTCCACTCCGGTTCTCCAGTTTTTATCAACTTTTTCCCATGATTCTTTATTTGCGAATGCCATGTCAAAACTGTCCAGTGCGGAAAGCACATCAAGAATTATTTCCTTATTTGCAGATTTAACAAATTCAATTCGAGATTTTTCTTCTTCCTTTCTCGCGTTGATAAAGTCAGCTTTTGATCTCTGCCAACCGGTGAGATATTCATCGCGTTCTTTTTTTACGAGTTTTAATTCATCTCGAAGTTTTTTGATTTTTGCCTGAGGAGCTTCTTCGTCATTATCTTGCTCCGGTTCAAAAACCACATCATCTGCAGTCGTTTCATCTTCGGTTTCTTTTATTATTTCATCATCGTTCATAAATGCTATTTTTTTATACTCTTTTGCCAAAATTGTAACACAAAATACCGCTTTTTGAAACATATTGACATAAATATGGATATATGATATACTGGGTGTAGTATTGATTCCATATATGAAAACCGAAGGAGGTTATCATGGCATTTCCAAAATTATCTGATGAAAAGAAAGCATTATTAGGCTTTGGCGCGGGGGTTTCCCCTTTCGTAGCAGCAGCTATTGCTCCTGCAGCAATTGCAAACCCGGTCTTCGGGACAATGATGTTACTTGCTATCGGCGTCAACATATTTGTTGAATTCGTCTTATAAAGTTAACAGGGTTCCTTTTTTGGGGACCCTGTTTTTTATTTTGCTTGACCTACGAGTATATTAGGATTAATCTTTATTTCAGATTCATTAAACACCAAAGGAGGTGCTATCATGAAAAAGCATGGCTTTTTACAAACTTTTTCCCCCAACGCCGAATTAAAAAAAGACAACACTCAACCAAAAAATCCGCTTGATAATTTTACCATTATCTTTATGGGTCCTGAAGGTTCAGACATCAAAGTCAAAATTACCGGGACAAGCCTTATGGATAAAAAATTATGGGAAATAGTTTTTTATCGCAATGAGTTTGGTTGGAGACAGCTTCATTTTGCTATTCTTGATTATTTTTGTGAAAAATTCAATTTAGTACTCGACGTTGAAACGCATGAATATTATCGTACAGATAATGGCCATCTATTTGAGACTAATCTTGTTGGGATTTGGACTCCTGAGAAAAAGGAAACCTGAAACAAGAGGGGGTTATCATTCCTCAATAAAAACATATAAACGCGATACAAGGGGCCCATTATTGTGGGCCTCTTTTTTTTCCCAAATAACATGCAAATGAAAAGGAACTTTATCTCAGACGGAGGCAATGTTGATCATTTAGTCGCACGTATATAACCTAAAAGCTAACAATTAACAGCTAAAACCTCGTTCGTCTTTTATCCCCACATTCTCCACATTCTTTAAGATTCTAACCTGTCGTCCGATGTTATTCCCCGTGATACAATATACTCATGTCACAAAACCAAAACAAGGCATTTAGAATACCTCCCCAAAGTATCGAGTCCGAGAAGGCACTGCTCGGTTCTATTATGCTTCGTCCGGAAGCATTATATGACATCATGGATTTTCTTCGCGACGAATCTTTCTATGCCGAAAAACATCGCATCATTTTTCAGGGAATAATGGATCTTTTCGGGAGGCATGAACCAATCGACATGCTTTCTCTCTCAAACCGGTTAAAAGAAAAAAATGTTCTTGACGGTATCGGAGGAAGTGCATATATTGCCGAACTGGTAAACACAGTCCCCTCTTCCGCTAATGCAAAACATTACGCTGATACTGTTCAGAAAAAGCATGTTCTCCGTAGTTTGATTGATGCGTCTAATCGCGTTTCTGAATTTGGATACAACGAAGCAGAGGAATTGGATTTTACTTTAGATAAATGTGAGAAAGAAATTTTTCAGGTGACATCGATGACCTCCAATCAGAAATTTTACAGTATGAAAGAAACGCTTGACGGTGCATGGGAGAGACTTGACCGACTCACAAAATCAAAAGAAGAGCTTCGAGGAGTCCCGACCGGGTTTCGAGGACTCGATGCCAAACTTGCAGGTTTCCAAAAATCAGACCTTATCATTCTCGCTGCTCGACCTTCTATGGGAAAAACTTCTCTCGCTCTCGACATGGCACGCATATCCGCTCTCAAATACAAAACGCCGGTTTGTTTCTTCTCACTCGAAATGAGCGCCCAACAACTCGTCGACCGTATGTTGGCATCGGAAGCGCGCGTTGATTCCTGGAAAATTCGCACCGGTGCCAAAAATATTACCGACGATGAGTTTTCTCAAATCCGTGATGCCCTTGCCCGTCTTTCCACCGCACCGATTTTTATTGATGACCAGGCAGGCAATAACATTATAAAAATGCGATCAACGGCAAGACGAATCAAAAGCGAACACGGACTGGGTTTGATTGTCGTGGACTATCTCCAGCTTATGGCCCCAAGTCGCGCCAGTGATAATATGGTTCAGCAGGTTACCGAGATTTCACGCGGATTAAAACAGCTTGCTCGAGAACTCGATGTTCCGGTGCTCGCTCTCTCACAGCTCTCCCGCGCCGTCGAACAACGCGGGGGCAAACCGAGACTTTCCGACCTTCGTGATTCCGGATCAATCGAGCAGGATGCCGACGTCGTTATCTTCATTCATCGCGAACAAAACGAAGAAGGTGGAGGAAGAAAACAAAATGCAGAAATTCTTATTGAAAAACACAGAAATGGTCCGACGGGAAAAGTAGATCTCTATTTTGACGGAGACAAAACGACATTCTTGGATATTGAAGAAAATATACCGATGCCGGCCGGCGGAGGAATGGCACGCAAAGATGATTTTGATGGATTCTAAAAATTGAGAATGTAGAATAAAAAAAAGGCATACCGGATTAGGGTATGCCTTTTGGCTAATTATCCCGGCTTAGTCCACATGTCTTTTATAATGACAATTGAGCACGATATTATAATGGTTAATACTCCAAATATCATCGTCTCAACGCCACTGGAATTACCTGCAGAACTCACAAAAAAGCCAATCATTAGAAGAGCAAGACCAATTACATAAGCAGTAGCTGAAATCTGTTCAGTTTTCGATTTTTTCATTTATATCTCCTTTTTTCGATTGTTGAATTACAAATCCATATCCACTATATACAATATTTTTCGCTAGTCAAATAAGAGACGCCATGGGATAAAACTTTGCTTATTTCCTTCTCTGCTTGAAACGAGTATAATATTATTACACAAAATATATGCCGCCTATTGAATCACTTATTGAATATTTTTCTAAATTTCCGGGAATTGGTCCGAGACAAGCGAAACGCTTTGTTTATTTTTTGCTGGCAAAAGATCCGATGTTTCGTGAAAATTTTTCGGAGGCTCTTGTACGTCTTGATAAAGAGATTACTCAATGCGGTTTATGCTTTAGATATTACCAGAAGAGCTATGAAAGGGATGGAAAATGCCCCATTTGCGCTGATGCAATGAGAGACAGTTCAAAACTGCTAGTAGTTGAAAAGGATGTCGATTTTGAAAATATTCACAAGATGAGTATTTGGGACGGTCAGTATTTTATTCTTGGAGGTTCACTGCCGATTCTGGAAAAAGAGCCGACAAAAAAAATTCGCGGAAGAGAGCTCTTTAATACCGTACAGGATCGTGCAAAAAATGGTACACTTAAAGAAATCGTTCTCGCGATGAGCGCAACTTCGGAAGGTGAAAATACTCTTGCTTATCTCGAAACTATTCTCCCTCCCCTTGCGGAAAAATATCATTTAAAGATTACCTCTCTCGGACGTGGAATATCCTCAGGAACTGAACTCGAATATTCCGATCATGACACGATGCATAACGCGCTTGAAAATAGGAAATAGTTTTTTTAAAAATTGTAATTATTTAACTAATAAAAATGAATACTTTTACCTGGTATGCAGAACTAAAGAAACCGTCATGGGCTCCACCTTCGTGGGTTTTTGGTCCCGCTTGGACATTTCTCTATATTTTAATTGCGATTTCATTCGGAAGAGTCTTCATCAGTGCTTGGAGCGGTGAGATTCCATCCATTATTGCACTACCGTTCATTCTCAACCTTATCTTCAATTTTGCTTTTTCTCCCATCCAATTTGGTATGCAAAATAACGCTCTGGCTGCAGTGGATTGCATTTGTATTTTAATAACTCTCATCTTTGCAACCGTTATAATTTTTCCCATTATTCCTTTTGTTGCTTACATGCAAATTCCTTATCTTCTCTGGGTTTCATTTGCGACGGTTCTTCAATTAACCGTGACATACCTTAACAGATAGATATTTGACTTTGAAATATAAATATCGCATTATATTAATCAGATTTAACTTCACAACAATGTTATTTAAAAAAGGAGGACACATGGATAAAGACCCACAAAATGAAAAAGATGATTCACATTTATCCTCTCTGGAAAATGCGATAAAGATTCTGGAACAAGAGGTGTCTAAAGAAATCGCCAAAAAACGCGCGGGCCTCAGATACGGAATGGAAAAAGGCCGAGCGGTTTTCGAGCAAGAAGTGTTAAGACGCCATGGGGAGTTAAAAACCGGACTCTGGAAGTACATAAGGAGTGCGAGTTTCGGCGTAATTATCACCGCCCCCATAATTTATTTCGGTATTATTCCGATTATGTTGATGGATATTTTTTGTACGCTATATCAATTCATCTGCTTCCCCGTCTATAAAATCGAACGCGTTAAAAGAAGTGATTATATGATATTTGAAAGATCTCATCTCGCCTATCTAAACGCGATTCAGATGATTAATTGCGCCTATTGTTCTTATGGAAACGGCGTCATTGCCTATGCTCGTGAAATTTTTGCCCGCACCGAAGAACACTGGTGCCCGATCAAACATGCAAAAAAAGTAATCGGCTATCATGATAGATATGAGAACTATGCAGAATTTGGTGACGTTAATGCCTTTCTTGAAAAATATATGAAAGAAAGAAACGGTAAGAAAATTTCCAAACCTGAATAAATTATTTCCGCAGGAATTCATTTCCTGCGGTTTTTTCTATAATTTTTAAAAAGTGTTATAATAAATAAAGTATTATTAATAAAAAATCAAAATATATGAAAGGATTCGTTATCGATCTTGAAAAAAGCACTATTGAAAATGATGACTTTAGAAGAGTTTTATACACTGCAAAAAATTGCCAACTCGTACTAATGAGTCTTAAACCGGGAGAAGAAATCGGAATGGAAGTTCACACTCTTGATCAATTTCTTAGATTTGAAAGCGGTGAAGGAAAAGTCATCCTTGACGGCGTTAGCCATGATGTCTCGGATGGTTTTGCGGTAGTCGTGCCGGCAGGAACAAACCATAATGTTATCAACACTTCACCAATGGAAATGTTGAAGCTTTATACGGTTTATGCCCCGCCGGAACACAAAGACGGCGTCATTAGACACACAAAAGAAGAGGCGGAAGCAAGCGAAGAACATTTTGACGGAACGACATCAGAATAGACTTTTCACGAAAAAGAGCCCTGGTAGGCTCTTTTTTTGTGTATTGCCATAATGCGAATTTTATGATATAGTATTTCCATTAGGTTCTTTTACATTTTTAACTCATAACCATTACGGAGAGTCTCATGCACGACCTACAAAAAGAAGGTTTAGCGAGGAGGCGCATATTTTATTATGTTCAACCCGCAGACCACAAAACAAACAATTTCTTAAGAACAGCCCTACCTGAAAAAGTAATAAAACGGTCGGGTCATGAAGTATTCGGTACTCCTGTTCCGTCAGAATTTGATCTTTATCGTACATCATGGAATGACATCGAAATATTCATGGGTTACTCGTATCTGACTTTTAACGTCTACAAAAGAAGAGAGACTGAAACATTGCCTCGTTTCGCAATGAGAAAAAGTCCTGATATTGAAGCCCGCAACAATGCAGCAGAAAGAGTAAATATAGAAAAACTTTCACTTGTGAAATGTGCAAAACCATTACCACAAAAAAAAGTTGATTCTGTGCCAAAGGTTCAGAAAATTTGGGAAATTCCGAAAAAATGTTTTCCGGAAAGACCTGAACTTTCACAAGAAAATAGCGAGAGAATGAAAAAATCTGCTCGCCCTGAAAAACGAACCTTAATATTGCTTGATCTTCCAAAAACAAAAAAAACAAAAAATTCTGAAGTTTCAAAAAAAGAAAAAACAGAAAATGTTTTTGACGTAAATGTACATTTAGAGAAATATTTAATCTGCCCACAACACAAACATTCAACAGTCGAATCGACTATTTCTCACATCAGAAAAGCTCTTCTTGAATCAGGTTTAAGCACTCAATCAATGTATGAGAGCGGAAAATCCAAGAATGAAAGTTTTGATTTGGTTTGGGAAGCAAACGGAAACGCACTTTTTACGCTTTGGCGCTATGCGCGACAAAACGAATATGTACGATTTGTCGTTACCAGGTCGCCAAAAGACGGAATGTTTGATAATTTGGAAGAAGTACTAATTTACCCAAAAGAAAACAAAAGAGATACAAAATTTAGCCTTCTGCAATACAATTCAAGAAATTCATAAACCACGGAGAAGTATTATGTGCGAAAGATGTAATGACAAAAAAACCGTTTCGGTTACGAGAGGTGCACACAGACAAAGTATTGCGTGCCCCAAATGTCAAAAAGTGGAATACGACACTTTAGTCCGGATAGAGCCCTCCCAATACGGCAAAAGATGCCCTGAATGCGGAAGCCCTGTTTTTCTGACACCTGACGGAAATCAAATTACCGTTGTCTGCAAACATTGTAGATAATAAGAGATAATTTTTTCGTTACGTATATCGTTAAAATCAAATCCCTCAAGAGTTTTACTCTTGAGGGATTATTTTTATATATTTCCTTTTTGTGTTAACTCAAAATTATTCTTGCATCGAGAACGGTCGTTCCTTCACCTTCATTCATGACCAGGAGAGGGTTGATATCGATTTCAGAGATTTCAGGAAAATCAATAATGAGCTTAGAAAGTCTTCCGAGCATTTCGGTAAGTGCCTTAACGTCAATCGGTTTCTGTCCTCGAAAACCGGTAAGTATTTTATGAGCCTTCAGCGTCTGAATCATACGTTTGGAATCATCTTCAGCGAGAGGTGCTAAACCAAAAGAAATATCTTTGTAAATCTCTACATAAATTCCTCCGAGACCAACCATTACAATCGCGCCGAGAGAGGGATCGCGTTTGGCTCCAAGAATAATTTCAAATCCTTTTTTGTCCAGCATTTCTTCCATGATTACTCCGTCGATTTTTGCATCGGGTTTATAGGCTAATACGGACTCCATGAGTCGGTCGAATTCTTCTCCCGCATTGTCAGGAAGAATATTGAGTCGAACTCCGCCAGCATCGCTTTTGTGTAAAATATCAGGCGAAACAATCTTCATTACGAAAGGTTTTCCGATTTCTATTGCTTTGGAAATTACCTCATCACGGTTTATTGCCATTTCAGCTTTCAAAACAGAAAAACCATATGCGGAGAATAAATGAAGCGCTTCAAATTCTGAAAGAGACTTCTTCCCTTCCTCTTTTGCGGTGTTTAATATTTTTTGTGCATCATCATGCCGAATATTTTCAAATTCAAACTTTTTAGACGGTTCCTTCTTCAGATAATCGCCATATTGTACCAATTTGGAAAGTGCATTTGCCGCTTCTTCCGGGTATTCTATCATCGCAACACCGCCTTTGTGTAAAATTTCAACACCGCCGTCAACCGAACTTCCACCCATAAAGCACGCGAGCACGGGCTTGTTGGTTTGCGATTTTATTCTCACTATTGCCTCGGCTGTTTCATTCACTTCCGTCATGGTTTGGTTCGTGAGTACGGCAAGAATGATATCTATATCTTTATCTTCAGCAACCACGCGGAGCGCCTTCTCGTAACGAACGGAATCCGCATCCCCGACAACATCAACAGGATTTTTAGTTCCGGCTGCTTTCGGTAAAAATTCTATAAGTTTTGCATGTATTTCTTCGGAGAGGACGTTGACTTCAAGCCCGGAAAGAGACGCCTGATCTATTGCCAAAACACCCGGTCCTCCGGCATTAGTAACTACTCCGATTCGTTTGCCACTCGGTATTCCGTTTGAAGAAAAAACTTTTATGTAATCAAAAAGCTCGGAAACTTTCTCTGCGCGAATAATTCCGGCCTGAGCGAAGAAAGCGTTAAATGCTTCGTCTGAACCTCCGAGGGCGCCCGTATGAGAAGCGCTTGCTCCGGCACCGGCGTTTGTCCGTCCTGCTTTGAGAGCAATGATTGGTTTGTTCTTTCCTTCTTTTTTAGCGTTTTCAATAATTTCAATGATTTCATGAGGGTGTGTGAGGTCTTCCAAATACATAGCAATAACTTTTGTATCGGGGTCATTTAACATATAGCGAATCATTTCTCTTTCATCAACCTGCGCCTTATTTCCCATGCTCACAAATTTCGAAAATCCGATTCCGAGTTTTTCCGAGTAATCAAGAACCGCGACACAGAGCGCACCACTTTGGGAGAAGAATCCGACGCCGGCACTTTTTGGCATAATCCGAGCAAAGGAAGCATTCATATTAATGCTTGAATTTATTACCCCAAGGCAATTCGGTCCGATGAGAGTAATATTGTTTTCATTGCAGACACGTGCGAGTTCATGTTCGAGTTCCGCCTCTCCTGTTTCTTTATAGCCGGCTGTTATGACGATAGCCGCTTTGATTCCAATTTTTACGGCTTCATCTAATGCGGTTTTTACATCGACGGGATGAACGACAAAAATAACGAGTTCAACCGGTTTCCCGATAGAAGTGAGATTAGGAAAACATTTTTTACCGAGGATTTCATCAGCGTTTAGGTTTATCGGAAAAATTTCCCCTTCATATCCCTGTTCAACCAGATTTTTTAAGATGCCAAAACCGACATGAGTCGTGCGACGCGATGCGCCGACAATGGCAATGGATTTTGGATTAAAAACGGAGTCAAAGTTCATAATAAAAATATTTATGCTAATGAATTAATTCTTTGAACAAGCCTTTCTCTTCCCATAACTTTCATAATAGAATGCAAATCAGGAGTATTGGTTTTTCCTGTTAAGAGAACTCGGAAAATTTTGGCAATGTCGCCGACTTGGCCTTTATATTTTGTTGGTTCCAATTTAAATTGTTTTGCTCCTTCAGCGTATCCGAGATCTCTCGCTATTGTTTTTACTTTAGCAAACCATTCGTCTTTGGTATCGTTTTCATTATAAGTTTCCAAAAATGATTTAATGGCCGAATCGCAGTCTTCCTTGGTTACAAAAGAAAGTGTTTCTTCTCGATTATCTTTTATTTCGTCGAATATCGGATCAAAGAAATATCCCATTTCACTATTTAAATCAGCCCATTTTGAGATGTCTTTTCTTCCGCGTGATTCGCCCTCTCTTTCAATATTGAGTATCGATTTCGCATAACTTGAGTCTTTTTCCATTTCCAAGGCCAGCCTTTCATCATATTTTTTTGCCCATTCTAGACCGACTGCGTATATTTCTTCGGCGGTCATTCGGGAAATAATTTCTTTGCTGACGTCATTTAATTTAACCATATCAAATAACGGGCCGTTTGAACGTGAAAGTTTTTCAAATGTTAATTGAAATTCGGAATTATCCGTATCGGGATTTGCTTTTCGCCAATCTTCAAAAGAAGAATTTGCCAGATTGAGCAAGTATTCAACGACGGCGCGTGGAGGATAACCGAGCTCCTCGTAAAGCATTGCGTTTGCTTCGGGATCTTTTCTTTTGCTGATTTTTCTTTTTATGATATCACCTTTTTCATTCATTCCATCTTCTTTCTGAATTGGAGCAAGATGACCATACCGAGGTGGAGTAAATCCAAGGGCTTCAAATAATTGAAGATGAAGCGGTACGGAGGAAAGCCATTCATCACCTCTTAAGACATGAGTCGTTCCCATATAATGATCATCGACGGCGTGTGCGAGGTGATAGGTCGGCAAGCCTGTCGCCGCCGTAAGAATTTTTCGGTCAATATCGTTTTCAGAAAGTTCCAAATCCCCTTTTAATAAATCGCTGACTTTAATTTTATTTTCGAAATTTCCCTCTGAACGAAAGCGGATTACATAAGGCGTATTCTTTTCCAGTTCCTTTTCTATTTCCTCAACTGAAGCATCACGCCATTTTGCCCATTTACCATAATAACCGGGGCGAAGTCCTTCTTTAACCTGTTCTTCACCCATTGATTTCGTTTCTTCACTCGTGCAAAAACAAGGATAAGCTTTCCCCTTTTCAACAAGAGATTTCACGAGTCCTTGATAGATATCCTTACGCGCGCTTTGCGTGTATGGGCCATATTTGCCTTTTTCGTCACCGGAGATGGTCATGCCTTCATCGGTCGGAATATGAAAATGGTTGAGCGACTTCACGATAACATCAGTGGTTTCGGCTCGTGAACGTTCTATATCAGTATCCTCAATCCTCAAGAAAAAAACACCGTTTGTCTGATGCGCAAATCTTTCTGAAATGAGAGCTGAGTAAAGACCACCCAAGTGCATGAGGCCGGTCGGGCTTGGTCCGACACGCGTTACCATAGCATCCGGCGGTAATTCACGCTTGGGATATTTTTCATTTAGTTCTTCCGGCGTCGGAAGTTTATTTGGGAAAAGCTTCTCGATGAGAGTTTGCGGAAGAATGTGATTTTGATTTTCTTGACTCATAGATTCGTTATTTGTTTGCGTTTTATTATTTGCAAATATACTACTAAAATACGACATTTTTCACTTTTTTACAAATGCATTTTTTTATTAATGTGAACAAATATCTATCACTTGCTATTTAATGTAATGCATGGTACAATATTTTTTAGTACATGCTCCTTAAATCACCAAATCCGTTCAATTCACGAGGTATAAAATGGCTTCATATAATTTTGCACGTTTGCCTTCGAGGCAGAGAAAGTGGTATATCCAACCGATTGATACATACTCGGCACAAGCAATAAATAGACTCGTACCTGATGCGCCACGATTAAAACCGAGCGCGATATCACAGAGTCTGAATAAAACAACATATATTTTACGATGTGTTGATAAAAAATTTATCGATGAGCTCATGGAAAAAACTTCCTTAGACGCGCTCATATCATTCGGAAGCGTAAAAGACTTCGGAATTAACTTTTCAGTTTTTATGAAAAATTGGGGTGATGATGAACCTCATTTTTGTTTCAAAACAACATCTGAAATTCGGTCAATAAACGCAAAAAGGCATTTAGAACGCCCTTTCGTGGAAACACAAAAGTTGTGCGTTGTTCCCGGGATACATAAGGAACGAACCTTCGTTATTCGTCATACTGATAAAAACTCCGAAAAAATACCGGATGTAAAAATTCCTCAGGATATTTTACCAAAGACGGAATATCGTATCAGTACGCGCCAGCCGAAAGTCGCACAATATATTACGGATGTTCTCTTGAAAGATTCCGTGTTCGTCAAACCAATTATTGGTGTCGATTTATGCGATGACGGAAAAGAGGCAGTTTGGTCCGTGTCCCCTTCACATGTTCTTCTCTTAAAGGGATATGCAAAAACAGAGAACTTTTTATTTTTCTCAATTCTCAAAAAAGACAAGGGTGGAGAATATACTCAGATAGCACGTTATCCGAGTTTCGAACAATAAAAAATACACCGGCAAATTTTTGCCGGTTTTTTCTTTGCCAATATTGTTTGAATGTCTCCTTTTTGGTATTCTTATCTGTATGAATGAAGACTTTGAACAAACATTAAGAAAAATCAATGAGGTAGCCAAAAAAGACGAACCCAACCAAGGCGAATTACGTAACGTAGAAAAAGGATTGAAAAACTATGAGGTTAACAATCTGTATGAATTTCAGTTGGAAAAACGAATGATAATGGATGACATGCACGATAAGCTTCGTGCCATTGACGAAGGAAAGGAAGTTTCCGGATTCACTTCGGGTGAAAAAAGAATGGTTGGTCACTGGAATGAAGAAAAAAGAAGCGGCACCATTACTCTTCCCTCGGGGGAAACGGCTGTCGTTACACCGGGAGATTTAATGACTGATGGTGTTTGGGGCGTATCCTATAAACTTGATAAGGATGTTCCGAGAATTATAAAAAAGGAATATGTAATAACTGAGGCAAAACGATATCTCATGGATGTTTTGGCAAATCAGATAGGCCATAGGAAACCGGGATCGTTACCAAGAAGAGCTGAATTTGAAAAGCCCTATGATGGTTTTATTGCCGAAAAACTTGTTGAAACATTTATAGAAAAAATCGCTATTAATTCGGATTTACCTATTGAATTGGAAGAAGTGGATTTGGACGAAGACATGAAGCGTGCGAACGATTTTGTGTTGCATGTACCAAAATATAATAAAACCGGTGAAGAAATCGGTACCGAGAAGAAAGACATCGGCGTACAATTAACCATCAGCACGAACGAAAGCAATATCAGAAATAAACAGAATCAGATAATGAAGGCAAAAAACTTCACGGGATATACCATTCATCTTGATGATATAGTTCTAGTGAACGTGCCGCTCAAAAATTGTGTTGATACTTATGATCTCTGGTTAAAAAATGGAATGCGTCCGGGTGGTCCTGCAGAGCTTTGGGAAAACGAACAAAAAGAGTTAATCTTTCGCACGGTACTTAAAGAAATTATTCCTGAAGAGAAGATTAATGAGATGTGGGAGAAAACAAAAGATAAAACTTTAGCACTATCTGAAAATCCCGGAGAATAATAAACGTAATCGATTTACTAACATGAAGGAAAATTTTGAAAAAGAGCTTCGGAAAATAAATAAAATTGCAACAAAAGACGAACCTACTGTCGAGGACATTTTTAATAATGTCGGCGATGAATTCGATAGACCCGAACATGTCTACAATATATATAAACTTCAAAAACAGAAACACGATATTATTGAAGAGATGCACAAAAAACTATTATCAATAGACAACAACGAGGAAGTCACCGGTTTTACTGCCGGGGAGACACATTCGATTGATCACTGGAATACGAAGGAAAATATAGGTTCCTGCACTCTTCTTTCAGGAGAGACTGTCCCGATAACCCCGGGAGAATTGATCACCGACGGAGTCTGGGGAATTTCATATAAATTAGTTCCGGAAGTACCACATGATATACGAAAAAAATATATTATTTCTGAAACCCGTCGCAGTTTAATGAGAATGTTGAATGACCAAATCAGACATAAAAAAGTTTTGATTAAAAAACGAGCAACCAATACCTATGAGTCTAAACCGGATTTAAAAATAAGTAGCAGTGGACTGCTTGCTGAAAAATTGGTTGAGACATTTTTTGAAAAAAATATCATTGACTATAAATTACCTATGGAGATGGTGGAGGTTGATGCGTATGAGGATAATGAAAGAAAGATTGATTTTCTTGTACGTGTCCCAAAATACGTGAGAGGTGTGGAAACGAATGTTACTGAAAAAAAAGATGTAGGAATACAACTTACCATTAGCACGAGAGATGACATTCTTAGATTAAAAAAGAGACAAATATCTGAGGCGATACAAAAAAACATCAGCAGTAATCTTCATGTTGATGATATTGTTCTTGTAAACATTCCGCTCACGAGTTGTACAAATCTTTTTTATCAATGGGATAAAAACGGAAAACGACCCGGTGGTCCCGAAAAATTGTGGGACAATAGCCAAAAAGAAGCCGTTTTTCGAGGAGTTCTCAATAAATTACTTCCCGAAGAAAAAATTACCGAGATGTGGGAGAAAATTTCTGATACTAAGAAATAATTTTACTTTGCTCTAATTTCTAATGTTTTATATAATGAAGTTATGAAAACAGAAAAAAATGTTCCATTTCGTCTTGCACTCTCGTATGACGATGTTCTTCTCGTTCCTCATTACTCGGATATTCCATCCAGAAAACTTATTGATACGAAGACGATGTTTTCGCGAAGAATCGAACTTCGTGCCCCGGTCGTCTCGGCAAATATGGATACGGTAACAGGATCTGAAATGGCTATTCATATGGCTCGCGACGGAGGCATGGGCATTATTCACCGTTTTCAGACCGCAGAAGAAGAGGCCGATGAAGTAAGGCGCGTTAAACGAGTCGAAAGTATTTTCATTCATGATCCAATCACGATTCAAAAAGATGCGACTTTGAAACAGGCGTTGGAACTTATGGATCGAACTCATGTTACCGGTCTCATTGTTATTTCGGAGGATAAAACTATTGAAGGAATTCTTACCGCACGGGATATTCGATTTAAAACTGACACTTCCGTATTTATAAAGGAATTAATGACACCGAAGGATAAAGTCATTACCGCGAAACCTACTATTTCAAGTGAAGAAGCACTTCGTATTCTGGATAAATACAAAATTGAAAAACTTCCACTCGTAGATGCAAAAGGAAAACTTGCCGGTCTTATCACAGCAACTGATTACAAAAAAACAAAGGAATGCCCCAATGCTTCAAAGGATAAGCGGGGACGTCTTTTGGTTGGGGCGGCAATCGGAGTAAAAGACGGATTAGAACGAGCGGAGTTACTCGTAAATGCCGGTGTTGATGCGCTCGTCATTGATATCGCACACGGACATCACAAAACCTGTATTGATCTCGTAAAAAAATTAAAGAAGCAATTCCCTTCCGTTGATATCATTGCCGGAAATGTTGCAACGGCAGAAGGAACAGTTGACCTCATTAAAGCTGGAGCTGACGCGATAAAAGTTGGTATCGGACCCGGTGCCGCCTGTTCAACGAGAATCGTTGCCGGTTCAGGGGTTCCCCAACTTACTGCGGTAATGGATTGTGTTGCTGCCGCCAAAAAATATAAAATTCCGATTATTGCAGACGGTGGAATAAAAAATTCAGGAGATTTAGCAAAGGCAATTGCCGCAGGAGCCGGAACTGTCATGATTGGAAATCTTTTTTCCGGAACAAAGGAATCACCCGGAGAATATTATATCGAGAGCGGTGAGGCTTTCAAAATTTACCGTGGTCTGGCATCTCGCGACGCATCCATTGATATGGTTTTGAGAGGCGACAAAGAAATCGGACGACAAGAAAGAGCTCCCGAAGGAATCGGCTATCGGGTTACTTTCAAAGGAGAAGTCAGAAAAATCTTTCGAGGCCTTCTCGACGGACTCCAATCAGGGATGAGTTATACCGGGGCTAAAAATCTCAAGGAATTTCATCAAAAAGCCGAATTTGTACGAATTACCGGTGAAGGAATGAACGAAAGTAAGCCGAGAAGTCATCAGATATAGAACCAAATAACTCATTTTTAATTTCTTTTTGCTAATTTTATTCATTTGTGGTATAATCGCATTATGGTTGTACGTCTTACGTACCCGTCTCTATGATAAATACAATATTTCGAATATTCGAGAAACAAAGAACTAAAGACTTGTATCGCTACTCCAAGGAGTTGAATACCTGTTATATAGATATTGAAATCGATTTTTATCGTGAGCTCTATAATGAGTGGGATTTCTCACCTATCACAAATCGCGATCTAGACGAAGAATTATTTGAATTCCTTGAAGCGAGCGCTGAAGACATCTCATCAAAAAATAAAATTTGCATCGTCTTTAATATTCCTGAAAATCTAAAAGACATCGATAAAGAAGAAAAAAGCCGACAGGGTTTCATAAATTATTTTAACTACGAGATACGCAAACAAAATAATAAGATTCGCAAAGCCGCCAATCATGCCATTTCATGCGGCATCTATGGAATGCTTTTCCTCTTCGCAGGAACTTGGGTTTCCAGATTTTTAGAAGCGAATCATAAATTTTCAAATTTTTCTTTTCTTGCAGAAGGACTAATTATCGGTGGATGGGTTTTTGGCTGGACACTTATTGAAATTATTTTCTTTAAGTCTGAAGAACTTTTTGGCCAAAGAAGAATTCTCGAGAGACTCCGCGATGCTCGCATAGAATTTAATTACCGATAGCAATATATAAAACGCCTTTAATATGGCGTTTTTTGGTATTATTGACAGTATGGTATTCAAGTGGTAACTTTAGTTTAGAGAAGTTGCGGACTTTGACATTACCGCTTCCCATCAAATAACAAAACCATAATTTTTCAATTATTTTTTAGTAATCATTTATATGAACAATAAAATACTTGTCACCGGTGCGTTTGGTCAGATTGGATCTGAACTCATAACAGCGCTCAAAAATAAATACGGAAATGATTCGGTTGTGGCATTTGATAAAAAACCCAATCAAGAATATGAAGGTGTTTCCATTATCGGAGATATTACCGATGCAGACCTTCTTCGTTCAATCGTTACCGACTACAAAATTACAACCGTTTACCATCTCGTTTCCCTTCTTTCCGCCGTCGGCGAAAATAATCCGGGACTCGCTTGGAAAGTAAACATGGATGGTCTTCGCAACATTCTGGAATTGGCAAGAGAATTCAATCTCAAAGTTTTTTGGCCCAGTTCTATTGCTGCGTTTGGATCAACAACTCCGAGAGAAAATACTCCTCAACAAACCATTTTGGAACCAAGTACTATGTACGGCGTTACAAAGGTTGCCGGAGAGTTACTCTGCCAATATTATTTCGCAAAGTTCGGAGTCGATGTAAGGAGTTTGCGATACCCCGGTGTCATAAGCTGGAAAACATTACCCGGTGGAGGAACGACAGATTACGCTGTGGATATTTTCTGGAAGGCCCTTGAAAGTGGAAAATACACCTGTTTCCTCGGTGAAAACACTGCATTGCCGATGATGTATATTGATGACGCAATCAGAGCAACCATTGAGATAATGGATGCTAATCCGGAGAATCTTACAATCCGAACAAGTTACAATCTTGCTGCCGTAAGCTTTACGCCAAAGGAACTTGCCGAGGCACTTAATCATGCCGGTGTTCCGACAGAGATAACTTACGAACCGGATTTCCGACAAAAAATTGCAGATTCATGGCCAAAAAGCATTGATGATTCAACAGCAAGAAAAGACTGGGGATGGAAGCACGATTTTGATCTCGACAAACTGGTTTCAGCAATGATTCAGGGGGTCAAACAAATGAAGGAAAAAACATTTAAAATATAGACAAATCCCCCGATAAATTCGGGGGATTTTTAAATTTCGCATGGTTGACGTATACGGTTAAATACAGTAGATTTAGACCAGATATCAATTTTTGATATTTGACATCATAAATAAAATATTTTTCATTACCAATCTGACCAAGGAGGAATAGGTATGACAGTCCAAAAGAAAAAAAGTATAGCTAAGGCTGAAGTGGAATCCCCCGAGAGTGCTGTAAAGTTGTATCTTCTTGATGCAAACATTCCGGTTCATGACCCGGCGGCAATTATACGTTTCCACGAACACGATATTTTTATCCCAACGGTTCTTCTTGAAGAACTTGATGGCTTAAAAAATGTTTCGGGTGAAGTGGGAAGAAACAGCAGACAAGCTTTGCAACTCATCGAACAACTTCAGAATCTTGCAGGACCGGATTATGATATAAAAAACGGGATACCGATTTCTTTATTATCTTCCGTTATTCTTTCTGATTCTGAACAACAGATTGCACCGACCGGAAGATTGTATTTTCAGGATTTTAGCGTTCCTAAACTTACGGATATTTTTAAAAAAGATATTCCTGATAATGAATATATTGCCGTAGCGCATCATCTCAAAACAGTTTTGGGTAAAAATGTTGTAATAATTTCAAACGACAGAAATATGCGAGTCAAAGCAAGAGTACTCAATATTGCTCGTCAGCCGTACAAAAACGATCAGGTTGTTGAAGATATTCAACTCCTTTATCGCGGAACATACGAACTTCCCGATAATTTCGTGGCTACGGCAGAAATCATCCGCACATGGAAAGAAGCTGATTTTCAACATTACGTTATAACAACAACCCTTGGAAAAGATTGGCGTATTAACGAGTTTCTCTATTCAAAAAATATAGTAGGAACAAATGTAACGGAAGATCAATACATGGTGCTTGAGCGAGATGCAAATACGATACACATTCGTACTATTCATGACTTTACCAAGACTTCCATTTGGGGGATCTTCGCAAAGAGCCGTGAACAAAATTTTGCACTGAACGCATTAACAGATCCTGATATCGACTTTGTTACATTAGCCGGTCAAGCAGGATCAGGTAAAACTTTGCTCGCATTGGCGGCCGCTATTTATTGTATACTTGAAAAAAATCAATATACTGAAATAATTTTCACCCGTGAGATTATTCCATTAGGAAAAGACCCCGGATCTCTTCCCGGAACGGAAGAAAAGAAAATGGCGCCATGGCTTGGTGGTCTCTACAACAACCTTGAAGTTCTCGCCGAAAGCGGAGAGAAAAAAAAGGGCGATGCCGTAACCGACAAGTACATGCAAAAGAAAAAAATGCCTAATCCATACATTGATAACATTGTGGCAATAAAATCACTAAGTTTTATGCAAGGTTGCAGTTTGTTACGAAGAATATTTATCGTTGACGAAACGCAAAACCTTACCGCAAAACAAGCAAAAGAGTTGATAACACGTTCAGGCGAAGGATCAAAGGTAATTTTCCTTGGAAACTTGGCTCAGACGGCAAATCCATATCTTTCAGCTACTTCATCAGGTTTGGCTCACGCTGTTGATCGTTCTAAATTTTATGATCACGGTTCACACATCACACTGATTGGTGTAAAGCGTTCGCGTCTTGCTGAATTCGCAGCGAATTACATGTAGTATTTTTAATTCATCCCCGCCGTGGTCATTGCACCACGGCGTTTTTTTTATTTTCGATGCACTTGATTTATTTATTGTATGTGGTTTAATAGAGTCTGGATTGAATTATTTATAATTATATATCGAGGAATATATGACTTACACAAAAACAGCGCAAAAATTTTATGAAGACATCCTGACTCAAAAGCGAAATGATGGCTTATTCAAGGAGGAATATATCATTACTTCCCCGCAAGGATCATGGATTACTGTGCAATTTCCGGAAGGCGCGCCTGAAAAACGCGTTCTCAATTTATGTTCAAATAACTATCTTGGATTATCTTCACATCCTGACATTATCAAATCAGCACATGATGGGCTTGATAAACGAGGATATGGAATGAGCTCGGTTCGCTTCATCTGCGGAACGCAGGATACTCATCGCGAACTGGAGAAAAAAATGTCTTCCTTTCTTGGGACTGAAGACACTATTTTGTTCGGTTCATGTTTCGATGCCAATGGTGCTGTTTTTGAGGCTTTGCTCACCGAAGAGGACGCAATATTCTCCGACCAGCTCGTTCATGCTTCAATTATTGACGGCGAACGATTAGCGAAAAAAGTCACCCGTTTCATTTATCCTCATAGTGATATGACGGAGCTTGAGAAACTTCTCAAAGAAAGCAACGCGCGAATCAAAATGATTATCACCGATGGAGTCTTCTCTATGGACGGCGATATTGCAAAGCTTGATGAAATAACAGAACTCGCTGAAAAATATCAGGCAATGGTTTTTGTAGATGATTCTCATTCAACCGGTTTTATCGGAAAAACAGGGCGAGGCACTGCTGAATATTATGGTGTTATGGATAAGGTAGATCTTATCACCACCACTTTCGGTAAAGCTCTCGGAGGTGCGACGGGTGGCTGTGTATCAGGAAAAAAAGAAATGATTGCCATGCTTAGACAAGCAGGTCGTCCCTATCTTTTCTCTAATGCCCTCATGCCGGCTGTTGTGTCTGCCACAATAAAAGTTCTCGATATACTTTCTGAAAATACTGACCGACGCGATAAACTTGCGGAACTCGCAATATTTTGGAGAGAGTCATTGGAAAAGGCCGGCTTTGAATTAAAAGCGGGAAATACCCCAATCATTCCGATTATGCTGTATGATGCAAAACTTGCTCAAGATTTCGCTCGCGAATTATTTGAGGAAGGTGTCTACGTCCGCGGTTTCTTCTTCCCTGTCGTCGCTCAAGGCCAAGCGAGAATACGCACGCAGATGTCTGCAGGACTTGAAAAAGCTGACCTCGAAACAGCGCTTCAATCTTTCATAAAAGTAGGAAAGAAACTTGGAGTAATCAAATAGAAAAAAATTAAACCCCGCTAGTCGTTAAACGACTGCGGGGTTTTTCTTAGTCTATATAATCGTGTTTGAACATCAAAGGAATAAAATCTTCCCAATCTCCATGAAATGAAGCAATTTGCTGATTCATTTTACTTCGAATTTTTCTTTTTTCAGAACGAACACAAACGGTTGAATCACCATAGAACTTTCTTTTACCTTGATATCGTTCATTCCAATGAAGTGGAATTCCACGACGGCTTTTCATTGCAATAACAACGGCCTTACGCATTTTTTTCTCCTTCGGTTTTACTCAACATGATATAACATTTTATTTAATTTATGTCAACAAAAAACCGCCCTCAAACTGAGAGCGGTTTTGGTATTTATTATTCAGCGGCGTTAATGATGAGTTTGAACTTCCCTTTCTTTTCTCCAATGACTACCGGGATTTCGTGTTCTCCAACGTCTTTGACGGGTTTATCGATGGCGATGTATTCGGCGGGAATATCCAATCCGGAGAGTTCTTTCAATTTTGCTGAAAGTTCTTCCTTGTGAATTGCGGCGAAAAGGTGACCTTGTTCGTTGGCTTTTTCAGTGAGGGTGATGACTGTTTCTGCGAGATCTTTTAAGTTCTTCTGGAGAAGAGCTTCGTCAATCTTCTTTAATTCAGCCTCAGATTTTCTAAATTTTTCAACCTTCTTTTCGGTATCTTTTGTTGCAATTTCGACATACTTCTTCGGCAAAAGGAAATTGTTCGCGTATCCGTCGGAAACCTCCTTTATTTCATATTTTTTCCCGATTCTCGGGACATCCTTCAAAAATAAGACCTTCATAGTGTTTATTTATTATTATTATTTAACGTTGTTCTATTCTACACAAATTCCGGAAAAAAGCAAAAAATCCTATTTCCAATTATTCAGCACGGAGATTGCCTTGTCCTGCTGAGGATCAATTTTTTTATCATAATCAGCCTGCGTCCTTTTTACCAAAAACTCGGGTGTTATACCTCCATTTGAAATCGAATTTCCGTTCGGCGTTAACCATCTGGCAATCGTAACTTTTAAGAAGGTATTGTCGGTTACCGGAACCATTTCTTGAACTGTTCCTTTGCCGAAGGTTTTATCTCCGACAAGCTTTGCAACTCCCTGTTCAGAGAGTGCTCCCGCTAGAATTTCAGAAGCGGATGCCGAGCCACCGTCAACGAGTATGACAAACTTCAAATTTTTATTAAATATATCGTATCCGAGACTTCGGTGAATTGGACCTGCTCCTCTAATTCCATAATCTTCTCTCACGATAACGTCGCCGGCCGGTAAGAACCAACTCGCCATACTTACGGCAGCTTCAAGATATCCACCGGGATTGCCTCTCAAATCAAGTATGAGTTTATCGTTACCTTGTTTTTCATTACTCCATGCGACAAAATCTCGAAGTGCATTTCTGAATAAGGTTGGTGAATTTTCGGAGAAACTAAAAAGCCGAATTATAAAAATTCCATCCGCCCTTTTTTCCGTCTCGATATTTGGAACTTCGATTGTCCCGCGAGTGACTGAAATTATCAACGGTTCCTTTATGTCGGCTCGAATAATAGTGAGAGCAACTTTTGTTCCCTCTACTCCGCGTATAAGTTTTACCGCCTCATCAGCGCTTAATTTAGAGGTGAAAGTACTGTCAATTTTATAAATCTTATCCCCCGCTCGAATCCCCGCTTTTTCTGCAGGCGTTCCTTTGAGAGGAGAAATAACGGTAAGTATATTATCGCGAATACCGATTTCCATTCCAACACCGGAGAATTTGCCGGCGATATCGCCTTCGAATATCTTTGCATCAGACGGTGGAAAAAAAGTGGTATATGGATCACCGGTGGATTCAGCGAGACCTTTAATGGCACCATAAACTTTCTGTTGGTCGGTAGTTGAAGCGGAGAAAATATATTTTTCATCCAAAATACTCCATGTTTTCCAAAACGGTGCAAAATCAATCATTCCTGACTGAATGGAATTTTTATTGGAAATAGTAATACTTTTCTCTGAATTTAGTCGTATTCTTGAATCGACGTACATCCCGAGAAAAAAGACCAATCCCGTAGCAAAAAATACGGAAATAGAGAGTATGATTTTTGTTTTTCTTTTCATTGAATTGAATTATCTCAAAAAAAAACCGCTTGGTCAATGCTGATAAAATATGAATGTCAGTTTGAAAACAATTGTCAATACTGTATAATGGAATCAACATGATAACACGATACAAACACGACGACATAACATGGGTTGATGTTGAATCGCCCACAAAAGAAGATATTCTTTTACTCACCAAAGAATTCAATCTTCACCCACTGGCGGCGAGTGAACTCCCGTTGCCGACCTTGCGTCCAAAGGTAGATATGTACGGAGATGCGCTTTATCTTATTCTTCATTTCCCGGCATTCCGTCATTCTCACGGGCCCGATTCAAGACAAGAAGTAGATTTTATTATCGGCAAAAAATATCTCATTACGGTTCGTTATGACGGTATCGACACTATTCACAAGTTCTCAAAAGAATTTGAGGTCAATTCCCTTTTAGACAAACACGAGATAGGAAATCATGCGGGTTATCTCTTTTTCTCTATGATAAAGAAACTCTACCGATCTCTTGAACACGAGCTTGATAGCATAGAAGTACGTCTGAAATTGGCGGAATCAAAAATTTTCAAAGGAGAAGAAGGAAAAATGGTTGAGGTTTTATCTTACTTAAATCGGGATTTGCTCGATTTCAAACAGGCAATTCGTCCTCACATGGAAGTTCTCAAAACTTTTGAAACGATTTCGGTTAAATTCTTTGGTGACGAATTTTCCTTCTATATCCGTTCAATTTTTGGCGAATATCATAAAGTGGCAAACATGTTGGAAGCACATAAAGAAATGCTGAAAGATCTTCGAGATACAAACGATTCATTGCTCACCACAAAAACAAGTATTATCATGAAGCGTCTTACTTTCGTTTCTTTCGCAACCTTTCCTCCTATGTTGATTGCCGGAATCTTTGGAATGAACGCAACGAATATGCCCGTCGTTGAGATGAAAAACGACTTCTGGATTATTATTGGTGGAATGATAATTTTTACCTCATCGATTATTGCTTTCTTCTTTTATAAAAAATGGCTGTGATTAAATTATATAATACGCTCTCTCGTGACCTAGACGCTTTTATCCCCATTCAGGAAGGGGTTGTTCACATGTATAACTGCGGTCCGACTGTTTATCATTATGCGCATATTGGAAATCTCCGTGCGTATGTTTTTGCTGATTTACTGAGAAAAACACTTGAATACAATAAATACAAGGTCAAACAAATTGTTAACATCACTGACGTAGGACATCTCGTTTCTGATGAAGATGAAGGCGAAGACAAAATGGAAAAAGGTTCGGCGCGTGAAGGAAAAACCGCCCAAGAAATTGCTGAATTTTATACGGCTTCATTTTATTCTGACCTTGCGAAATTAAATGTTGAAAAGGCTTTCAAATATACTAAGGCAACCGAACACATCCAAGAACAGATTGCTCTTATACAAAGACTCGAAGAAAAAGGATTCACCTACCAGACGAGTGACGGATTATATTTTGATACCGCAAAATATCCCGACTATGGAAAACTCGCCCGATTAGATATAAGCGGACTGCAAGAAGGAGCACGAGTTGAAACAAACGAAGAAAAAATAAATCGCACCGATTTTGCTTTGTGGAAATTTTCCAAACCCGAAGAAAAACGACAACAGGAATGGCCGTCACCTTGGGGTACCGGTTTTCCCGGCTGGCACATTGAATGCTCCGCGATGGCGATGAAATACCTCGGTGAAACTTTTGATATTCACACCGGAGGAATTGATCACATTCCGGTTCATCACACAAACGAAATAGCACAGGCAGAATGCGCGACCGGAAAGAAATTTGTGAACTATTGGTTGCATTCTGGTTTTGTAAATATTGAAGGAGGAAAAATGGCAAAATCGGCTGATAATTTCGTTCGAATGGCAACTCTGGAAGAACGAGGAATTTCGCCTCTGGCATACCGATATTGGCTTTTAACTGCACATTACAGAAAGACCATAAACTTCACCTGGGAGGCTGTAGAAGGCGCACAAACGGCATTAAAGAAGCTCCACGAAGCATTTAACCTCTATGGGGATAATCATGGGATACCGAACGCCGATTACCTCTTAAAATTCGAAACATTCATAAACGACGACCTCGAATCAGCCGGCGCTATTGCTTTGCTCTGGGATCTGACAAAAGATGATTCCGTATCAAACGAAGGTAAAAAGGCTTCTATTCTTGAATTCGAAAAAGTTCTCGGACTCGGATTCGGTTGGAGTAAAGAAAAGCTTGCAGAGTTTGGACTCAAGTTTGAAACGGTTGTAAAAGAATCAGATATTCCGGAGGATTTACAAAAACTTATAGACGAACGAAAAACGGCACGCGCCGAAAAAAACTGGAAACGAAGCGACGAGATACGGGATTTGATTTCAGAAGCGGGATATAAAATAACGGATAGCAGTGAAGGAACAAGTATAAGTAAGATTTAATAAAAGAAACGCCCGCAATATTTGCGGGCGTTTTTATTATTTCCACTTGGATTCTTGAAGTGAAATATTGCTAGGATAATAGCTTTCAGCCGTAGCGTTTCCGACTTCCGGTCTGACGAGATATAATCGGCAATTGTTGTTCCTATATAGCATAGCATCACTTCTTGCAACCATTTTTGGTCCAACAATGACCAATGGCTCAAAACCAATAATGGCTTGAATGATTTCTGAGAGAAGCCTAATAGAAGATTTATACGTTGCCCGTGTTGCCTTCGCCTCAGTAATAAAAGAAGAAGGAACGGACTCATCTAATATAAAATTTCCGCCGGCAAGAACGATATCAATGGTTTCATTTCTACAGAGTTTTTTCAACTTCAGAAGTCTTGATGAAAAATCAATGATAAATTTTTCTCCGTATTCATCGGCCGATAAAAATTTAATCGGATCTTGATGACTCAAAAAAGAAATACGCTTTCCTGTTATTCTGTGAACGCCGGTGGCAACGACAGAGGTGCAGTCATCCAGATATCTGGACAACTTATCTCTTTCACTGATTTCTGAAATTACATAAGTGTTTGGTCCCGCGGTCATTCCACTCGTTAATCCAGAGTGATAATCGACGCATTCGATTTCACTTTCATCGTCACTACTTGGGCTGAGAAGAAAATCTCGGACACCCTCTGTATCACCATCAAAATCGCTAAATGTCCCCAAACAGGCGGTTATCAATTTTGTCGACGTTTTAAAATGACTCAATTTTTGAGCCTTTTGCTTAATAGATTTCATGTAACCCTCCTATTGATAAGGTTATAACTTTCTGTTTTTAGCATACCACAGAAAATATGGTTTGTCTATTATCTATTATTTCAGATATTTAATTTTATTGGAGATATGTTCCGAAAAAGTCTTTGCATAATGCATCGTTCCATCTTTTCCGGAAAGATAATATAAGTAATCGGTCGCAGTTGGTTCAATCGACGCAATAATAGAGTCTAGGCCGGGGTTACAGATTGGACCGGGGGGAAGTCCTTTATATTCGTAAGTATTATATTTAGAATCGATATGCAAATCTTGCGCGGTAAGGTCATAGGTAGATTTTCCGTTTACATAACTAAACGTTGCGTCAACCTGAAGCGGCATGCCAATTTTAATTCTTTTCCATAATATTCCGGAAACTATTCTCCTGCTCTCGGGAGTTACTGTTTCTCTTTCAATAATGGACGCCATGGTCAAAATATCATGAAGAGATTTTTTAGATGCAAGTATTTTTTCGTTAAGAGGATTGATTTTTGTTTGGAAATCATCTTTCATTTTCGTAATCACCTCCTCGGGTTTAGTGGCTATGGAAAAGAAATAGGTATCAGGAAATAAATATCCTTCTTCATTCGAAGCGAGTGATACAAATCTATCGGCATCAAAAGGAGGAATTTGATCTTTGATATATTTGGAAATCTCTTTTACATCGGAGCCTTCGGGGATTAAAATTTTAAAGCGCGGAATATGAAAATCAGCGGCTGATAATCTATCGGCAACACTGACAAGACAAAGTCGCGTATCAAAATAATATTTTCCGGCGGAGACAAATTTATCGCTTTTGAAAAATCGAAAGTATTCGCGAAAAACAAACGGAGAACTTATTATTCCCTGTTCATGAAGAATGTCTGCTACCTGATACAAAGTGGAACCTTCCGGAATATCGACATAGGATTTTACAGGAAAGGATGTGGGTGGGAGAAAAAGGACCGACAGAAGATAGGAGATAACGGCGACGATAATAGTGAAACCGGCAAGCAAAACATTCCGGATGCGGTGAGAAACCGCAACCGGTGTTACCATATCAGTCTCCATTTGTGTATTAGTACCCATTCGTATATTAGAATTTTAGACAGGCAGATTTGCCGGCGGTTCAGCTTTATGTGAACTAAGAGTAAGAAATCCAGGTGTTTCTTCCATTCCTCCCGGGAAATGAAAAATGGTAGCCAATTCTTCCGTATTCAAAACAAAAGGTCTTTTTTTGAATGGGTGGTAAAAATATCCTCGGGCACGATATGCTTTAAACATATCTTTCTTTTGATCCACAACTTTATTCCACCATATTCCCTGCCAAGGATAATCAACACCGGTTGGGGTTTGCGGTTTGAATCCATTAAGAACCTCTGAATTGTAGTGCTTCATCATTCCAATGACTCCAGAAATATTTAATGGGGACCATGAACCTTCTTTACCGAGATACAAAACGCGAATTCCACAATCAAAACCGAATTTGGTAAGTTCTCTCTCTATGGCCGAAACGGCTTCGGACTCGGCTTTGCTCATTTTTTCTCCCTCACCTTTCGCTTGTAATTTTTTAAGAATATCTTTTGCTTCACCTTTCCAATCTCTTTTTTCAAACCACGAGCCGGGTTTTTTGAAACGTTTTCCCGTTGCCTGAATTAATATTTGAAACCAGATTTGTTCATTCCTCCCTATCGAACCCATGAACTCAATTGCCGGTGAAAGAGGGTCGGTGCGCCCTGCGGCCTCTTCTTCTTTTTTGATAGCCGTATCGAGCTTGTAATCGACATAGGTTTTAATCGGATATGGGTCAGCTTTTGTAAGTTTAAATTCGGTGCCCCATATTTCCCATTCTTTAGATGTCGGTCTGTAATCAACCAAATCGGTGTAATCATCTGCCTCGAATATTTCGATTCCTTGGAACTGAGAATACAGCTGTGCCTCAATATAATTTTTAAATTTATCCGGAGTACGAATATAGAAATGTATATCACCTCCAATGGATGCTATTTCCAAAGAAAAATATGCTTTCAACTTTCCTAGCCATATTTTATCGTACCAATTACCTTCGGACGGCTGATGAAGAGCAGAAATAACCAACTCCATTGAGAGCGGTGTCTTCATAATATTCTTCGGAAGACGGATCCCCAGAAGAACCCATTTTATTCCGGCAAGATGCTCCATCTGAACAAACCTCATCCACAGCTCCCAAAATATGAAGCCGAGAAGTAAAGGAAGCCAATAAGGGGCAAAAGATAATCCCACTCCGATGAATGTGAATACTTGCCCGTACATCGAAAAAATATCCGGTAACATTATCTTTATAATACTATGAATTGATATTTGAGAAAAGTAAAAATGTGTATATGTTTAAGCCCCAACAAAAAAGCGCTCATTTTGTGAGCGCTTTTTTTGAGTATTAGATTGTGTGATATTTTCCTTCCTTGTCTTTTTTGAAGTATTTTGCGTTTTGGAGATTGACCAAAATGGTGTTTTCCTTGACGTATCTTTCTTTCATAACTTTTTCAACAATCTGAGTCTTAGTGAGAGGTCCTTCTTTTTCAAGTACATGGCGGATGACATCTTTGACAACTCCTCCGGTGTAACCCCATTCAGAGAGGACATAGAGTCCGCGTCCGACGAGTACAAAACGTTTGTCTTTGATGAGTTCGTTGTGACAAGTAGCGATATGAGCTTTCTTTCCGAATGTCTGTGAGATGTTCTTTGCGACTTCTGTGAAGTGCATCGGTGATCCATGTCGGCGAATGACGAGGAAAGCGTAATCTCTGATACCTCTCGCACTAATGTTTGGTGATGAAGCAACGCCCCAGTCTCCGAGAGTATTTTTTCCGAGAACTTTGGAAATTCCGAGCCATCTTTTTGCGGTGTGCTCATTTTTTCGTTTCGGGTCAGCATGCATTCTATCTAAGAATCGTTCGATTATTTCTTTTTCAGGGATTAAATCGCTATCCGAGAATTCTTTGTGGAGAGAATGAAGTACTGCGTGAACTTCGGAAGCCATTTCATCATTGACTGACCAGCGGTGTTTGAAAGTATCATCTTCTTTATGTTTCGTGAAGTCATCAGAAAGGACGAGGAAAAGGGTGATGTGATTCTGAATGGTCTTATCCGGTGAGATGTGCTCAAGGAAATCTTCTTCGCTCATGATTCCACCGAGGGATTCAAGAATGGTGCGGAGTTCTTCGATGGCGCTTGCGGCCTTTTCGAAAGCTTCGGATTTTTTGAGAGATGTGAGTGCAAAGTTTTCAATCTGTCGAACACGTTCCCTGGTTATACCATAGGTATTGCCGATTGATTCAAGAGTTTTTCGCTCAGGATTCTCGTCCAAACCGAAACGTCCAATAATGACGTCGCGTGCTCTCGGAGGTATTGTGGTAAGCAAACTTTTTGTTACCTGCTTTGGCTTAAATGTTATAACTGACATAACTCAAAAAATTATAAATAAATAAAATAAACAGTAATAAATTTTATCGAAATCACTTTCGATTAAATGTGCTTATATAATCAATATTTTTAATATAACATCTTTTTAACATATGTGTCAAACAATTGCAAGCGAATTTAAGGCGAAATGTCTTTATATCAATATAATGGCTATAAATATAGATATTATTAGCTTCGACAAAAATTTACTTTTTTAAACAACAATACTTACCAGCTTTCCTTTTACATAAATTATCTTTTTTACTTCTTTTCCGTCGGTCCATTTTGAAACTTCCGGAATGGTCATTGCGTACTCTTTGATTGATTCCTCTGACCCATTGCGTGCAACCTCAAAGGTCGCGCGAAGCTTTCCATTTACCTGAACTCCTATGGTCATCATCTCACTTGAAATTTTTGATTCATCATAAGTCGGCCATGCTTCATTATAGATAAATGTATTGTGACCAAGTTCATGCCACAATTCATCGGTAATGTGAGGAGCAAGTGGTGCTAACAATTTCAGATATCCTTCGAATATTGCGACGGGTATCTTTTCCTCTTTTTCAAATTCGTTCAAAAGAATCATCATTTTTGAAATTACCGTATTGAATTTGAAATCTTCTATATCTTCCCCGACTTTCTTTATTGTCTGATTATAGAGAGTCTCTAATTTATTACTTAGTTCACATTCACCGACTTTATCGGAAATCTTCCAGACTTTTTCCAGAAAACGCCTCGGACCAATAATACTCTCAGTACTCCAGGTAGAGGTTTGATCAAATGGCCCCATAAACATTTCATATACGCGTAAGGTGTCAGCCCCGTATAAATTGACGATATCATCGGGATTAATGACATTTCCCCACCGCTTGCTCATCTTCCTTCCGTCTTCAGCAAGGATATTACCGAGAAATTCGAGCCGTTTAAACGGTTCGGAATAATTTACTACCCCGATATCAAAAAGGAATTTATGCCAAAAACGCGCGTAAATAAGATGACGTGTTGCGTGATCACCCCCGACATAAACATCAACGGGTGACCAGTATTTTTCTTTTTCTTTATCAACCGGCGCATTTTGATTACGAGGATCAATGTATCGCAAATAGTACCAGGAAGACCCGGCCCAGTTTGGCATGGTGTTTGTTTCGCGTTTTGCGTTACCGTTGCATTTTGGACATTTCACATCCACCCAACTATGGATATTTGCGAGCGGTGATTCCCCTGTTCCTGACGGCTCGTATGAATCCACGTCCGGTAATTTCACCGGCAAATCTTTTTCCGGTACCGGAACGACTCCGCAATTCTCACAGTGAATGACAGGAATCGGTTCTCCCCAATATCTTTGACGAGAAAAAACCCAATCGCGAAGTTTGTAAGTAGTTTTTAATTTTCCTCCGGCGAATTCGGTGATGGATTTTTTCGCTTCATCTGACGTGAGACCTGAAAATTCTCCCGAATCCTTCATAATACCCGGCCCTGAATAAACATCATTATTTACCAAACGTGAAAAAACGAGTGAATGTAATTCATCTTTTACTTTATTTCTTACATCTTCTCTGGTTATCCATTCAACAGTAAACTTTCCTTTTTCATCATCTTCGTGTTGTGTTGAAACCGTATCGTTATCAATAAGTTCAAAGTATAATCCGATTGCTTCAATTTCTCTGTTTACTCCTTTGGAATGTGCAATGTAATGATGGTGAATTTTTTCGGAAGAAGAAATAAATTTCAAGTTTTTATAACCGGTTTCTTCTTCGATTTCCCGAAGGGCGCATGCGATAGAATCTTCATCACCTTCTCTTCCCCCGCCGACAAAAAGATTTCCTCCCAATTTTTCACCCCAATTAATAGAGAGAAAAGTATCATTCATTGTATTATGAACAACGGCGACAATACTTTTTCGAAATTCTTCATTTTCTCTTTTTTCTCCCGTTATCGGTTCGATGACTGTTTTTATCGGAATATCAAACTTTTTTGCAAAAGCGAGATCTCTTTCGTCATGAGCAGGTACGGCCATAATGGCACCGGTTCCGTAGTGAGCCAAAACATAATCAGCGATAAAAATTGGAAGCTCCTCTTTATTTACTGGATTTACAGCAAAAATCCCTTCAAGTTTTACTCCGGTCTTTTCTTTACCTTCGGCAGTTCTTTCGATTTCTGTTTTCTTTTTTACTTCCTCACGATACGCCTCAACATCATTCCAATTTCTAATATCTCTTTTCCATTCATCGATTAATTTGTGTTCAGGAGAAAGAACAACGTATGTTGCGCCAAAAAGAGTATCGGGCCTTGTTGTAAATACTTTAAACGAGGATTCGTTTGTCGTCGTAAATTCCAATTCTGCGCCTTCTGATCTTCCAATCCAATTCCTTTGCGCTTCTTTCACATGATTCGGCCAATTGAGCGAATCGAGGTCTTCGATAAGTCTGTCGGCGTAATCAGTAATGCGAAGAACCCACTGTCTCATAGGTTTCTTTTCGACGGTTGTTCCGCATCGTTCACAGGAATTTCCATCAAGGTCTTCATTCGCTAATCCCGTCTGACAACTCGGGCACCAATTTACCGGTTCAAATGATTCATAGGCGAGTCCTTTCTCGAGCATTTTCAAGAATATCCATTGCGTCCATTTATAGTATTTTGTATCGGTAGTATTTATTTCCCTCTCCCAGTCATAATTGAAACCGATGTTTGAAAGTTGTTCTTTAAACCGCGCGACATTTTTCTCCACGGCAACCCGCGGATGAATCTTATTTTTTATGGCATATTGTTCTGCTGGCAAACCAAAAGCGTCCCACCCCATCGGATGCAATATATTGTATCCGTTCATTTTTTTGAAACGAGAGTAGATGTCTGAAGCGATGTATCCTTTCGGATGTCCAACATGAAGACCTTCTCCTGAAGGAAAAGGAAACATGTCCAGAATGTAACACTTTGGTTTATCGCCACCTTCCTCCGTTTTGTAGATTTCGTGTTTCTCCCACTCGTGTTGCCACATCTTTTCGATTTTTGAGTGATTGTATTCCTTTGTCATATCCTTGCAGTATATCGTAATTGTGGCGTAATTTCAATGTGTAACGATAGCAACAAAAAAACCCACTCTAAGGGGTGGATTCATATTTCAAAAATTAGAGAACGTAAGGCAAAAAGATAATCGTTCCGACGACCACAGCCGAGAGTGCCGAAAATAAAACCATTCCTGCTGCGACATCTTTGGCAATCTTTGCATGTTTACTGTATTCAATAATAAGGATGTCTGTCATTGATTCGATTGCGGTATTCAGGAGTTCTGCCGTGATTACGAGAGAGATGGAAAAAAGAAGAATGATTGATTCAGTTTGAGTAATACCAAAATAACAGCCGGCGAGAATGACGAGTATTGCAAAGGAAAGATGGACAACAAAATTTGGTTGTGAAGTGAACGCATAGCGAAGTCCTTCCCATGCGTGTTTAAATGATATCAGATGAACGCGACGTTTCATTTTTGTATTTTTTATTTAAATAATTTCGGATTTATAATAGATTTCAATTCAGAGTCGTTAACAGAAATTTCGAATTGTGGAGCGCCGTCAGAGTATGGTCCAATTTGATAACTTTGGAATTGAAAAATAATGGAATCCTCGGAAATGAAGAAGGTGCCAAAATTTTCAATTTTAGGATCAAGGCCGGCTCCGAAAGAAACGTCCTTCGGATTAAAATTGATATCCGGGTCTTTTGTAAAATGAGCGATTGCTAAATGCGAAATGACTCCTAAGTAATCAGAATTCGGAAGGAATAAATCAGCAAGACTATATTTCTTTCCGTTCATATCAAACGTTTCCGATGAAAATTGAGAATTTCCATGCGCACCCCCGTCAAAACGGTAATCGGTATAGAGATATGATAAAAGTTTTTTACCATGAAAGTAAGAGACTTCTCCGTCAGCATTTACTCCATAGGCGGTTTGAATATCAGTAGAGTTTGGATAATCAGCGATAAATGAATCAATGAATTCGTTTACGTGTTTCTTGGCAAAATCGGATGATGGTGTGTTTGAGGGATATTTTCCTGTCGCTTCAAGAAGATTTGGAACAATACCATTTTTTGAAGGAAAGGCCGATTTTTGTATCGTGGCAAAAATAATTTTAGCGGGGGTAACAACATTAGGAAGCCCAGAAACAACCTTTGGTGTTGTCGTAGCAAAATCCGCATTTCCGGGATTGATCGACATATTATTTGAGACCCACCAAATACCGACACAGACAAGCGCGGTGAAGAGCAACATGGAGCCAACCCATTCTCCGACCAAAGCATCATTTTTATTTTTATTGTACGCCATATACTCTATTATATATGAGAATGGAGAATAGATAAAATAATTATTGCCCCTGCCGTATTTTATTCTTCGTAATTATAGATGTTTGTTTGCCCCGGTCGTGCACTCGTATATCCATAGTCGACATCAATATGAAGAGAACCTGATTTTTCCCTATTAAAACGTATCCCGTAAATATTTGAAGGAGGTTTTGTTGCTCCCGTCGCGGATAGATTATATTCCTTTGCCAATTGATCCATGACATTATCCTCCTCTCCTCCCCAACACATAAAACTACCAACTGCGCCACCCGGCTTTACGACGAGAGATGAACGGTTTTGCCCGATGCCAAAGACATGCTCCCAATCCTTTCTTTTTTCTTCAATTTTTCCGGGGTCAAATTGATGAGTTAAACCATGTTGATTTATCCAAATGAAATCAGCGAGAGGAAAAGGTTGTCCGGAAATCGGGGGTGCAATATGAGAAAGACCGTTTAGAAGTCTGTCTCGAGGAGATTCATCGGAAGAATATTCCATTATTCTTGTTTTCATTCCAAGGCGAGATGCCTCCTCCCGAAGTTGTTTATGAATTCCTTTTTTGTTACTGAATGCCCCGTTATGATCCTCGTACGCACTGCACATAACTCCATATGGTTCACCGGATTGAAGCGGAGTCATCTGTTCGGCCAAAAATTCAGTGTCATAACGACCAAAAAATCTAATTTGTTCAGGTCCGGAAAAAAGATGCTCGGATGAACCCGGCGAAATTTTTTCTAAATCTTTAATCGCTGAAAGATTTGGAATAACGGAATGCGGAAATTCAGATTTACTCCATTTACGAATGAGATCGGCTGAACCCAAATTAAATCTGCCGGCTACTTCTCTGATTATTTTATATCCTGAGGGTTCCAAAAATAATTCTTTCGCTCGATTTAATTCATCTTGAGTATATCCGGACTGTAAATATTTTTCCTTTAAGGTCGAATCATCTCCCATTTCTGAAATTAAATTCTCACTCGCCTTCAAATCGTTCTCCTTTTTTAGTGGCGGAAGAAAATCAACTATTTTATTTTGTGGAAGAATCTTGTTATCTTCATCCGGCTCTGACGCAATAAACTCATCAGCCCAACGACGAATGGTCTCAGTATCTCCTATGAGCATCGAGAAATAATTCAACAATCTACGACGACTTTTATCTTCCTCAGAAGCGTTAGATTCAGCGGAAACCCCAGTTGATTTTGCCATCTCAGAGAACGGTAACATAGAATGTACAAAAGAGAGCATTAATTCAAACGCCAATTCAGGGTCTTTCTCGGAAAAAATTATTTCAAATTGTTTTCGACAAGTTTCCGCAACTTCCGTTTTATTCGGAAAATTCGGATCCACTCTCCATTGATAAATCGAATCGGCAAAGGTTGCAGACTCTTTTCTCATTCTGTCATTTTTTTCCTTTTCCAAAAATATTTTTTCGTCATTTTCCATCTGTCTATTATATATGAAAATAAGAAATAGACCAAAAAAACACTGTTTTATACTTATTTATAGTATATTACACTCGAGTAATTACTCCACGCTCTTTTTATAAAATCTATATTTTATATCCACTACAAAAAAATCAAATTGCCTATTCCGTCATTCTGAATTTAGTTCAGAATCCACGTCTTTTAGTTTATGATCCATGGATTCCAGCTCGTGGGCTGGAATGACGACGAGGGAGTGTGAATAGTCACTTCAGCAATAGTTGACAATTACCGTCTTTTGTAATATAATCGCAACTAGCCAAGTCACTTTGGAAATGGCTCCTTGAAACAACATTTACTACCTTTAAGGAGGGTAAAAAATGTCTAAAAAGTATGTATACAGTTTCCATGAAGGTAATGGATCTGACAAGATGCTTCTCGGCGGAAAAGGCGCAAACCTCTGCGAAATGACCCAAATTGGGCTCAACATTCCTGCAGGTTTTGTTATCTCCACAGAAGCGTGTCTTAAATATCTAGCCGATGAAACGGCTCCCCTTCCAAAATCTCTCAAAAATGAAGTATTACTTCAAATGAAGGAATTGGAAAAACAAACAGGAAAAAAATTTGGTTCTGCCAAAGACCCTCTTCTTGTTTCCGTCCGTTCAGGCGGTGCTATGTCTATGCCCGGAATGATGGATACAATTCTAAACCTTGGGCTTAACGAAACGACTATTAAAGGTCTTATCGAAAAAACAGCAAACCCTCGCTTCGCTTGGGATGCCTATCGACGTTTTGTTCAACTTTTCGGAAAGGTCGCTCTTGGTGTTCGTGATGAATGTTTTGATGTCGTCTTTGACGAGATTAAACACCGTTCAAATGTGACAAAAGACGTTGACCTGACAGCTGAAGATCTTGAGGAAGCAACTTACTCTTTCCTTCGTGTCGTAGCTGATGTTACAGGAAAACCTTTTCCAAGCGATCCTTATGATCAATTGGAAATTGCGATACTCGCCGTCTTCCGTTCTTGGAATGGTAAACGTGCCAGAGATTATCGAAAACAATTCCATATCACTCCCGCGATGGCCAACGGAACAGCAGTAAATATTGTTACGATGGTTTTCGGAAATATGGGTAATGATTCAGCGACAGGCGTCGGTTTTACCAGAGACCCCGGTACCGGTGAAAATGTAATGTACGGCGAATACCTCACTGACGCTCAAGGCGAAGATGTGGTTGCCGGCATTCGTACACCAAAACCTGTGAAGGAAATGGAAACTGAAATGCCTGAGATGTATCGACAACTCGTCGAATTGCGCAACAAATTGGAAGCGCATTATCACGAGGTGCAAGACTATGAATACACTATTGAAAAAGGTGTACTTTACTGTCTTCAAACACGCAACGGAAAAATGAATACCGTCGCGCAAGTACGTACATCCGTTGAAATGGCACAAGATAATTTGATCTCTCGGAAAAATGCGGTTCTCCGTGTAAAACCCGATGACCTCACTCAACTCTTGAGTCCTCAAATTGATAAATCGCACGCAGGAAAACCGATTGCCACAGGGCTTTCAGCTTCTCCCGGTGCGGCATCAGGAGCTATCGTTTTCGATGCTAATGACGCTGAAACATGGAGAGATGCCGGTCACAAAGTTATTTTGGTTCGTGAAGAAACGAAACCGGAAGACATACACGGCTTCTTCGCATCAGTGGGTATTCTCACTAGTCGAGGAGGAAAAACATCACACGCCGCTGTTGTTGCGAGAGGTATGGGTAAACCATGCGTCGCAGGAGCTGAAGGTATTAAAGTTGATGTACGTGCAAAACTTGCAACGGTCGGCGAGCATAAACTTCATGAAGGCGATATCATCACTATTGATGGTGGAACCGGAAAAGTATATCTCGGCGAAATACCTGTTATACCACCCGAATTTTCCGAAGAATTAAAAACACTTCTTTCATGGGCAGATACATTTGCAACACTTAAAGTGCGCGCGAATGCCGACACCCCTGACGGAGCGAAAAAGGCACGGGAATACGGTGCAACCGGTATCGGACTTGTTCGTACGGAACGAATGTTCAATGACGTCGACAGACTTCCAATCATGGTAGACATGATTGTTGCCGATACTATTAAACAAAGAACGGCTGCGCTTGCGAAACTCGGTAAAATGCAACGGGAAGATTTTAAACAAATTTTCCTCACCATGGCACCGCTTCCTGTGACAGTACGTTTACTTGATCCTCCGCTTCACGAATTTTTACCTGGAGAATTTGATCTCTTGGACAAAATCGCTGAAACAAAGGAAACCGGCGAATCTGCTCATGCGGTAAAATTATTGGCCGCTGTAAGGTCATTAAAGGAAACAAATCCAATGCTTGGACACCGCGGTGTACGACTTGGATTGACTGATCCTAATATTTATCAAATGCAAATTCATGCGATATTGGAAGCGACTGCAGATTGTGAAGAACAAGGCGTACACGTGGTTCCTGAAATCATGATACCCCAAGTTATCACCGTCCAAGAAATCGATCCGATATTAAAATGGGCTAAAGAAATTGCTGCCGATATTGCGAAGAAACGAAATATCGTCGTAAAATTCTCATTCGGTACCATGATGGAAACAGTTCGCGCGTGTCTACGAGCCGACAAGCTTGCAGAAACCGCAGAGTTTTTCTCATTCGGAACAAACGACTTATCACAAGCGACATTCTCTTTCTCAAGAGAAGACGCGGAAAACAAGTTCTTGCCATTTTATAATGAACAAGAAATTCTTATTGATAATCCGTTCGAAATATTGGATGTATACGGCGTCGGAAAACTTATGCGAATGGCCGTCGAAGATGGTCGCAAAGTTCGTCCAAATCTTAAAGTCGGTATATGTGGAGAACATGGTGGTGAACCACGTTCAATAACATTCTGCCATTCTATAGGATTGTCATATGTCTCCTGCTCACCATTGCGAATTCCAATCGCACGGTTAGCCGCAGCTCATGCTTCCCTAAATGAAAAGAAATAGGAAGATTCCTTAAATACAAACCCCCCGAAACGTAATGTTTCGGGGGGATTTTTTATCTTCATATTTTATTTATCGAATTCTTTCCTCAAAACTTCTATTTCCGGCTCTATTTCCTTGAAGAGTTTCGCGAGTGGTGTGCCTTTATTTTCCTTTATGTATTTTCTTTCATTTTTAAGAATTGTCTCAACTGCCTGGAATGAAGCTTTGTCATGAAGATGGAGACAGCTTTCAATTGCGAGGATGGCAAGTCTATTTTCTTCTATATGTTCACCGACATTCGGGTAAAATTTATTTACTTTCGTGTCGAGCATTCCATACATTTTTGCGACGAGATCATAATAATTTCGGAGAGCGATGAGAGATTCATCTACGGTTGGTTCTCTTTTCTCCTGCGTTTCTTCAGAAACTTTGGCTTCTTCTTCCTCTTCCTCAATGTCTTTTTTCTTCGGGAAAAGTAAACGGAAAAGTTTCTTGCTCTTTCCATCAATTTCAATTTCGGTGTCTTCCTCTTTTAATATGTCTTTTACGGCATCAAGAGTTGCCTCATCTTGTGAGCGCATCAGTGTTTGGAGTGCAACCAATTCCATTTCTTCCAGTGCATCATCCTCAGAGAGACTTGGGAAATATTTTGGTGCATAAACGGCGAGGAATGTGCGAAGCTTTGTTACTACATCATGATAATTTTCAACAAGTTTCATTGCATCATCTTTACTGACATGTTTCTTTTCTTTCTTCTCAGGATATAATGTTTCAAAAAGATTGTCGTCAATTTCTTTCGGTTCTTTATCCTTCGCAATATCTTTCAGTGTTTTTTTGCTTACTCCGTATACCAATTCGCGCCATGTTAAACCTGATTCGGGATCAATCTTATCAAATTCGGTCTCCAACAATTTATCGGTGACAAATTCCGTCTCCTGGTTGTCTTCGGGACCATTGTACATTTTTTCGTTTTCCATACATTAATAATTTAGTTAATATATTGCAATTAATTCTATACTATTTATTATACTCTCAAAAATAAAAATGAAAAGAATATGTACAAGAATACATAATTATCAATTTGTCCGACGGTCAATATATCCCGTAGTATGAGGGTATGATATAATATCAATTGAGTTATTATTGTCATACTCATCAAATTTATATGGAAAAAATAACCGATAAAACAACGGAAAAGGATGTCAAACCATCATTCGACACACAGAAAATAGCCGATCAATTCGCCAATCTTATTTCTGAAAACAGTACTGAAAAACAACAAACCGAGGCTTACCAAAATTTGGAAAGCATTTTAAGGATGTCCGGATTTTCCAACGCGTCACAGGAAGAAGTGTATAGATGTCTTCAAGATTCGGCGCTTCTATGCAGGAGTGAAAAATTCAGTCGGGTTATTGATTTGATTGCCAATAATGTCCCCATTGAAGTGAAAAACAAAGACGCTCGTCCGAACATGTGTTATTCCATGTCGGGAAAAGGTTTTCGAGTTGCCATGAACGAAGGATTTTCAGGAAAAGATGTCGCAGGGCTGATAAAATCAGTTATAATGTTCAAACAAGAAGCAATCACAGAAAAAGAAAATATACCAAAGGATTCCCCACTCTGGGAAACAAAAAGAGAAACCGCCGAAGTCTCCTTTGCGGGGTCAGGAGAAATCAAAAAAGATGACGTGAGAATGATTTCATTTCGCATGCCAAAAAAGTTTTTCCCAAATGAATTACTCACGGAAGAGGAAGATGAAAATAAGGAATTACCATTCATCGTAAGACATTACCTTCAGTAAACAAAAAAAAGCGGAATATCCGCTTTTTTTATAGTTGAATATTTTTTTGTCAGTAAGTTTATAATTTCTTATCCACCCACAAAAATTCTTACCCTAAAAGCTAATAGCTAAAAGCTTATATGCGGAATTCAATGACGTCACCATCTTGGACGATATATTCTTTTCCTTCCGTACGCACTAATCCTTTTTCTCTGGCTATTGAATAGGCGCCGGCGGTTATGAGTTTTTCCCAATTAATGACTTCGGCGCGAATGAATTTGTCGCGGAAGTCGGTATGAATGGCCATTCCTGCGATTGGCGCAGTGGAGTTTTTCTTGATGGTCCACGCTCTGGTTTCGTCTTCTCCTGTGGTGAAATAGGTCATTAAGCCGAGAATGTCGTAACTTTTTCGAATCAAATCATTTACTCCGTCATCTTTCGATGCGCCGAGTTCTGCACGGAACATTTCCCTTTCCTCTCCGACAAAGTCTTTTAATTCTGATTCAATTTTTGCATCAACAATAACATGTCCGGAACCGCTTTCTTTTAGGAATTCCATAAGCGAAACATATCGCTCGTCATGTAATTCGTCGAGATTTTTCATCCCTGCGCCTGACCTTTTATTTAACACATACAAAATCGGCTTCATCGAAAGCAGGTGCATGGTTTTGATGATGATTGTTTCGTGTTCATCTAAAGAAACGGTACCCGCGAGCTTTCCTTCTTCGAGAACGGCGAGAACTTTTGAGAGAACATACTTTTCCCGAACCGCATCTTTTTCTCCACGCTTGACGTCACGCTCGATATTCTGCAAACGTTTCGTTACGGTCTGCATATCCGCCAAAATGAGTTCGAGATTGATGACCCCGATATCGTCCATCGGATTTATTTTATTTGCGACGTGAATGACGTTTTCATCTTCAAAAATTCTGACGACTTGTGCGATGGCGTCGGTCTCACGAATGTTTGCAAGGAATTTATTTCCCAAACCCTGCCCCTCCGAAGCTCCTGCAACCAATCCGGCAATATCTACGAATTCAATCGCTGCGGGAATTCTTTTCTTCGAGTGTGAAAAAGAGTTAAGCCTATCAACGCGTTCATCAGGAACAGCCACGATTCCGACCGAAGGGTCAATCGTGCAAAACGGATAATTCTCCGCCGCCACCGACTTCTCAGTCAGTGCATTAAATAAAGTTGATTTCCCCACATTCGGGAGTCCTACGATTCCGATAGATAAAGGCATATATTTTAGTTTGATTTTAGTATTTCTTCACTATACCCGAAAATCGTTAAAATATCCACAAAAAAAATTGCCGATATATTTTGACGGTTATGTGCAAAATTGCAAAATAGATTTTAAAAAAAAATCGTTCCTGACTCCATTATCCATTACTTGCGGATGAGTTTCTTGAAGAATGTGGAAAGTTTTGGTTCTATTTTTATTGGTTGGATTTTGCCTTGTGCGTTAACCTCATATCCCGGAGGAATGAGTTCCCCATCTCTGGTGAAAGCTGATAGTTCGTCTAATGAACGAATGCGAGCGAGTTCCGCAACGGCATCTTTTCCGGCAGCTGTGGCGAATGCATCTTCTATTGTGGAAACTTTTTTTGAAGTAATAATGAAGTCATTCTGATAAGATTCTGCTTTTGCTTTTTGACCCGTTTCCACTGAAAGATAGTAGAATTTACTTTTTTCCCTGAGCGACTCCATGTAGGAAAGCCAATCGGTTCTTAATTTCTGAATCAATTTATCATCATAACGATCCACTGCGGCAAATTTAGCATACCAGACACTCATGAGGTTTTTATAAATATAAATCTCTTTTCCTGAAATTGCATCGGGTAAGAAAACATCCGTCATCTTTTTTTCGAACTTCGTTTGTGCTTCAAGAACAGCTTCTTCTGTGACTTCTTTTTTTACAGGCAAAAATTCAACAGAAAGAGGTGTGTTGTCTATTTGCCTCATGTAGTGTTCCTTTGAAACAAACCACACGGCCACGATAATGAAAATCCATCCTATCATTGGGTTATTATAACAAAACTGAGAGATAATTGAAAATCACGGTTTTTCTTCAACCTTTTCGATATCACTGATTTCCTTTTCAATTTTTTGTTCCAAATTGTCTATATCATTACTGACGACGGAAAGTTTTTCGATATCGGTGGCGGTCGTATTTCCCTGCAATTTTGTTCGAATATCTTCTTTTAATATATCCATTGATTCGTGTAGGGTTTCTTCCGCTTCTTTGGCTTCGCGTCTTACGGCAATTCTTCTCTTCCAATCATCCCTTAGATGTTGAATAATTCTCCATATCAAGTAAAGAATTACAAGAATAAGGAGGAAGAAGGCAAATTTAACTTCCCATCCAAGATCCGAAAAGATACTTCCGACACTAATAGATATTGAATTTGAGTCTTTACTATTCAATCCGTTTTCCTTAATAACACGGGCTGTTACGGCATAATCACCTCGTTTAAGTGATTGAGGTACCACTAAAGTAAAACTTCCATCTTCATCAGCATTTCCCATTATGAAAATTTTTGCCCCGGTTGTTGAAAGAAAGGTAACGAGAACCTGAATCTTCGGATAATCTGAAGTTCCGGTAATTGCTTCTGCTCCATATTTGGAACCAAGCGCTATTTCAGGAGGATTAAGTGTCGGTGCCGGTTGTGGAACCTCCGGTACTACCGGTAATGCCGGCGTTATCTGCAATGCAGGAGTAGTTGTCACCTTTGGTTTAGCGGCGATTATGGTATAGGAAGCGCCCCTTGTTGAATCCATCAAATCTGTTCCTTGCCCGTCATTTGCTAAAATTTGCCCGGACTGGAAAGTAACGCTTCCTGTACCCGTTTTAATTCCATGCAAAGTTGCAGAAACGACAGTTCCTGATAACTCTTTGATTCCCCCCGGAGTTACTCCTTCAAGAGAAAGTGTCCCGGCGCTTCTCGAAAGTGTCGGCTCTTTTACCCAGAAAGTGAGAAGAGACCCGGCTTTCGAAATTGAATCTATGGAAAAAATGGAAGGCGGAAACAATAAGGATAAAGAAACAGCATTAAAAGGAGCATCACTCGTTGAGATGGCGCGGACAGTGAAGGGTTGTCCGACTTCGTACGTTCCCGAGGATGGACTAATACTGAGAGACGCCGCATAGGAATATACCGGTATGCAAACAAGCGCCAGAAGAAAAAAGAGTATTATTTTATGTAATTTTGTTTGCATGTTTTTTTCTGTAAATGAAAAAGATTGTAGATATTAATAAAAGTAAAATAATGGTAAGGGCAAATATTTGCATTTTGGATATGTTACCCATCTCTACTTCCGCAATCTTTTCATTTCCCTTTTTATCAAAAGCTTTGACGATTATTTTCGTATCCAAAGATTGATTTTTCAAAAGATACGGACTGACGGCGGGAATAAAGGAGGCACCGTTATCTTCGCTCACCTCGTAATGATCAATCCCTGAACCTTTATCTTGAGTGGCAAAAACAAGAAAGTATTTTCCGTCAAAAATGTTCACATCTTTCGAAACAATTGGAACAAAATTTTCCGGTGATTCCGTATCTTTTACGGCTTCAATATTTAGAGATGACGTCGCAAAATCGGTGGTAACAGTAAACGAATATGGTGATGAGGAAACTTTTGCAACGGTACCGATACCGTCATTTTTTAATAATCGCAAACTATCTGTTTGAATAAAATCAGCTCCACTTTTCTTAGTTTGAAAAACTGCGGAAAACAACAATCCGTTCGTACCCGAATATCCTCCCGGAGTGATTCCGGAAAAAATTATGGCCCCCTGTTTTTCTCCAATCGATAATTGTTTAAAACCCGGTCTTTCAATCCAAAAATTTATCAGCGAATTTCCGTCTCGTATTTCTTTTCCCTGCAAGATATCAGCCGAATAGAGAATTCTTCCTTCGTAAGCATTAATTGCTTCCCTTTCCGTATTAAGGAAAACAGAAACGAGAAATTCTTCATTTTGTGCGAATGTTTGTTTATCTGTAACAACGGAAATCTGCGCACCAAATGTTGATTGGGCGACAAATATTAGGAATAATACTATGATGGTTTTTTTAAACATGTTCATGATTTTATGGAAATTCTTTATTATCAAATCGTAATTATCCGGTCCAGTAGTAGGCCATAATACTAAAGTCAGTGAGGTCGATTTTTCCGTCTCCATTCAACTTAATAAACTCTGTCTGTTTAAAGGTAGCGCTCAAAGGTTTCTTATACCAATAAGCGGCGATGGAGAAGTCTACAAGATTAACACGGCAATCAGAGTTGAGATCTCCTTTTACGGGACATTTTCCCGGGGTTATGGAAATATTTTTCGTACCTACTTTGAAACCTACGGTATTACTAAATTGACTAATTTCCCCTCCGATTGCAGCCTTTGATTTTGCCGAGTGTCCGCCAAGTTCCAGTACGGAACTATCAAAATTTAATAAATAAACTCCATTCTTATCGGATTGTTTTTGAACAAAAATATTTGAATCAGAATTTACGTTTATTGTAATTTGCGCATTCGGTGTACTTTGCCCAAATATCGCGATGTTCTCACCTTTTATAACTTCGCTTTTATCAACCGCAATAGTCGGCGCAATAAATATTCCTCCGATTTTTGTGGTTACACCGGCGGTAATATAAACGGGAAAAGTAAATACGCTTGAACGAATTCCATTTTTATCTTCTCCATAAACTGAAAAATTATAATTTCCAGCAGAAAGTGAATTTAAGCTAGCAAAGAAATTACTGTCGGGACCGGCAATAGTCGTGAGTACTATTTGTCCGTCTTTCAAAAAACTGACTTTACTCAAAGGATATGCTCTTCCGGAAAATTCAACATTTGTTTGAACAGCTGGCGGAGTACCTCCACCTCCCCCACCACCTCCTCCACCGGGAACTATTGGCGGAATAATTGGCGCGACGGGAGTAGCCGAAACTTCAGTTGATGAGGCGATAGAATTTCCAAAGGCATCTTTTACTACAACGACAAAATAATACGGGGTTCCATTTGATAGCCCACCTTGAATATATGTTGTGACATTTCCCAGCGTGTAATAAGTATATGGACCTCCTGATACCGTAGATTGCGCAACGGTATAAGCTGTTGGTGTCCAACCTAAATATCCGAGTGCTGCGTTCCAAAATAATGATATTTGCGCATTACCCGGTGTTGTTGAAACGACGGGAGAAGAAGCAAAAGGAAAATATAGAAAACCGGCATTATTGCCAAAGGAAGCAGAACTGCTGACACCGTTTGAGACTTGAGAGATGACTCCGTAGAGATTAAAATTTGCCGATGAACCATAACCTCCGGCATTCATAACAGGATCAAGCACTTTATAATTCGTTGAACTGAATTGATCTGAATACGCGAGTCCCGCACCAAAAAACGACATAACAAAGAAAATGAGAGTGAAAAATAATCTTTGTTGTGTTTTTTTAGAAATCATTTAATGAAAATTTTATTGCGCGGAAGGATTTGCCGTATCGGGGGTTGGTTCCGTTTCTGTTGTTGTGAAGGATTCGAGCAACACGTCTACAACCTCTTGAACTTTGGGGACATTAATAATCGGCGCAGGTTCAGTTGTTGGACTAGAAACCGTTTCATCAACGGCAGGCGAAGCATTTACCGGTTCGGGTGTTGGTTCGATAACAACAGGAACAGTGTCGGTAGCATTCGTTTGATTTTCAATAATGTTTGTTGTATTTGTTTCAACCTGTTCCGGATATTGGGTGGAAACAATGACTCTTTCCGGATGATTTTCGACGTTAGTTTCTTCTTGAACAACTTCCGGAATTACGGGAACATACCCTGCTATCACCTCCTCTTTTGGATTCAATAACTTTCCAATTAATCCCGAATATTCTGTAACTATTTCTTTTTGAGACTCCCCTTTCGCTATCTCCATTTTTTGAACTTTTTTCAGATAAGATAATTCGTAATTTATGTTTTCCCCGAGTTCCTTCGCGATGAATAAACCGAGATCTTTTCCTTCAAGTGAATCCTTGCTAATAGTAAGGACTTTTTCCATCTGTTTGTTTTGCCAAACGCTATTTTCTATCACGATAGTTTGATAGGAGTAATCGGCGTAATAATTTTTTTCATCATCCTTAATGGAATTGATTCTCAAATTGAAATTATACGCATCAAGATCTACGGTGAGTATCCAATTATTATCTACTGAAACGACGGTTGACTGACTGGAATAAACGGAAGAAGGATTTGCTGCGAAGGTAATGCCGAAGCCGAAGAAAAACAAAGCGAGGAGTATAGTAAAGGCATTATTGTATTTTACAAAATTGAAAAATTTAGTATACATGCCATCTATTATAAGGGATAACAAAAAGCAAATCAACGCATAAAAAAAACCTGTGTGGCATTCCCAACAGGTTTTTTTATGTCATCCAATATACTCCATTCACATCTCTTATCGATTCACGAGGCACACCATTTACCGTTTTAATCTGGGCTTCGTTGACCTCATTAATCGAAAGAAGTTCAATCAACGCAACGGAAGGACTCGGCGAAGGCGAAATGGATGATGAAGGGCTTTGGCTCGGAGAGATTGATGCTGAGGGGCTTGGAGATATCGACGGCGATATTGAGCTTGAAGGACTTGATGATGGTGAGTATGAAGGCGAGATTGATGGACTGATTGATGGAGATTCCGAAGGCGAGAGTGAAGGGCTAACAGATGCCGAAGGACTGATTGAAGACGAAGGGCTTAATGATGGAGAAGCTGACGGCGAGACAGACGGACTAACGGAAGCTGAAGGACTTTGTGATGGAGAAGATGAAGGCGAGGCTGATGGACTAATAGATGCTGAAGGACTGAGTGATGGAGATTCTGATGGAGAGAGAGAAGGACTAACGGAAGCTGAAGGACTCAGAGATGGTGAGAGTGAGGGAGAGAGTGATGGACTAACAGATGCCGAAGGACTCAAGCTCGGCGAGAGTGAGGTTGAAGGACTTCGTGACGGCGAAAGAGACGTTGACGGCGAAAGAGATGGCGAGATCGATGGAGAGAGTGATGGGCTGATAGATGCCGACGGACTCAGTGATGGAGATTCCGAAGGCGAGAGTGATGGACTAGCCGACGTCGATGGACTCAGAGATGGAGATTCAGACGGAGAGAGTGATGGACTGGCGGATACTGAAGGACTCAGAGATGGAGATTCTGAAGGTGAAGTTGAAGGACTGATTGATGATGACGGACTCAATGATGGAGATTCCGAAGGAGAGAGAGAAGTGCTTGGAGAAAGCGATGGACTAATTGATGTGCTTGGGCTCTGCGAAGAAGATCCTCCAATCGGAGTTGAGGGGCTTATTGAAGAACTCGGACTCAACGAAGGAGACTCTGATGGAGAGTCAGATGGAGAAACTGAAGTTGATGGACTTTGTGACGGAGATTCTGATGGAGAGAGTGAAGGACTGGCGGAAGCTGAAGGACTCAGAGACGGAGAAAGTGAGGGAGAGAGTGATGGACTGATTGATGATGAAGGACTGGTTGATGATGAAGGACTCTGAGATGGAGAAGATGAAGGAGAAAGCGATGGACTAACGGAAGTTGAAGGACTTTGTGATGGAGAAGATGAAGGAGAAAGCGATGGACTGATAGATGCCGAAGGACTGAGTGATGGTGAGACTGATGGAGAGATTGATGGACTGACGGAAGTTGAGGGACTCAGAGATGGAGAAGATGAAGGAGAGATGGATGGGCTAACGGAAGCCGAAGGACTCTGAGAAGGAGAAGATGACGGCGAGACAGATGGACTAACGGAAGTTGAAGGACTCAGAGACGGCGAGGTTGACGGCGAAGATGATGGACTAATAGAAGCTGAAGGACTGAGCGATGGAGATTCTGAAGGAGAGATTGATGGACTAACAGATGTTGAAGGACTCAAGCTCGGCGAGAGTGAAGTTGAAGGACTTCGTGATGGCGAGACGGACGTTGACGGCGAAAGAGATGGCGAGATTGATGGAGAGGATGAAGGACTGAGTGAAGAAGATGGACTCAGAGAAGGAGAAGATGATGGAGAGACAGACGGACTAACGGAAGTTGAAGGACTAAGTGATGGAGAAACTGACGGAGAGACTGATGGACTGACGGAAGTAGAAGGACTGAGTGACGGTGAGATTGACGGTGAGGAAGATGGACTAATAGAAGACGATGGACTCAGAGATGGAGAAGATGATGGAGAAATTGATGGGCTAACAGATGTCGAAGGACTCAGAGATGGAGATTCTGATGGAGAGATTGATGGACTGATGGAGGTTGAAGGACTGGTTGAAGAACTCGGGCTCAAGCTCGGACTAGATGATGGTGATGCAGATGATGATGGAGATAGAGATGGCGAAGGTGATGGGCCGGCAAGTCTCAAATGTGTCGTAATCATCGACCATGAAAGACTGCCGAACCCGACGAGGGTGGCACTCGACTTCATAGATCTGGCCGACGCGTCATAATATTCCTGTATCTGGGAGTCTACTACTCTTACCCCCGGAGCTGCAGTAATCTTGTCTTCCCTTCTCTCCGTTTCGCCATTTTCCGGATCTACATATAACGAAATGTTGTTTGCTAATGGCGCACTTCCCAACATTGAGATGGCCATACTACCAGTCAATCCTTCCGCTAATGAGATTGAAGCATGTTGCGGTGATCCTCCTGAACCGTTCGCTATCGAAATTTCAGTAAATGCGCTTTCTGTACTTGATGAACCTGTATAAGAAACAGCCGACCATGCATGGTTTGTGGAGGAATCAAAAGTAACGGAAATCAATTCGCTTCCGGCGTTTTCTCTAAAAACAAACCAGAACTCGTTAGATAAAACGGTGGAGTCAGAACTTTTCGCCAAAAATGTCATCGATACTCCGGCGATTGTCACACTGCTCGGCCCGGTTGTTCCAAGATAAGAAACATTGAACACAACCATCACGTTTGCGTCATGAGTTAAAGTTGCGCTTGAATTTGTTCCTGTTCCATTTGAACCGGTATCTGCATCATAAGCAACAGGCGGAATTGAAGGAGAAGCAGAACTTGATGGACTCAAGCTCGGACTTTCTGATGGTGAGTCAGATGGGCTCACCGATGTCGATGGACTCAAACTTGGTGAGATTGAGGTTGAAGGGCTAAGCGAAGGTGAGCTTGACGTTGACGGTGAAAGCGAAGGAGAAATTGACGGAGAACTAGAAGGAGAAATTGAACTTGAAGGACTGAGCGATGGAGAGACCGACGGAGAATTTGAAGGAGAAACAGAACTCGATGGACTCAGTGATGGAGAGACTGATGGTGAATTAGATGGCGAAACAGAACTCGACTGAGAAAGCGAGGGAGAAACTGATGGAGAGTTAGAAGGAGAAATCGAACTTGAAGGACTCGAGCTCGGAGAGATGGATGATGATGGCGAAAGCGATGGAGAAATCGAACTCGATGGACTGAGTGATGGTGAGACAGATGGTGAGTTTGAAGGACTCACTGAAGAACTCGGGCTTAGTGATGGAG
>CAIJYI010000006.1 GCA_903824855.1 uncultured bacterium
ACTCCCGATAATATTTCAGTTTGAGTGTCGTTCGCAATTCCTATCGTAACCGGAACTTGTTTTGATGGTACAGATGATGGAACTCCACCGGCTGTTAAAGCGCCAGTTGGGTTTGTGGTAAACATTTCAACATAAGAGGATCCGTCGGAAGCCGTTTTTATGGCGCTGTTGTTAACCATCAAAGTATCCGTTTTTACATCGTTAACAATAGTCGCACTCACGGTCATTCCTGGTTTGACTCGGTCGTCTTGAGTATCGAAAGTAACGGTAACACTGTACGTCGCGACGCCTTGTGTAACTGTCCCAATAGTATCGACTTCGGTTACCGAACCGGTAATGGTGAGACCGTCAACCGCGTCGAAAGTCATAGTCGATTTTTGACCCGTTTTAATTTTTGCGACATCGACTTCATTGAGAGAGAGAATGGCGACTTGGTTAGGAGTAACAAGTGTGGCTACTGCTGTTCCGCTGGAAACTGAATCTCCTTTGATAACATTAACTTTAGCAATTACTCCATCAAAAGGCGCGCGAAGATAATAATATGATAGAGTCGTTTTTGCATCAGAGAGTGCATTTTGTTTTTGAGTTATTGCAATCTGGTCGTTTCTGATATCGAGGGGGTCGGCTCCTGCTTGGAACTTTTGGAACGAAAGTTGGTTTTCAGCGATTGTTCGGTCGCTGTTTACAATAGTATTTTTATTGTCGGTAATACCGTTCGTCGCGCTCAATAAATTAGAGAGATACGAGTTTGTGTTTGAAGTGTAACCGGAAAGTGTTGCAAGTTGCGTATCGGCAAGCGGTTTGGTTTGCATTTTTTGAAGCGCCGATTCATCTTTGTAATACTGGATAAGATTATTTGCGCTCTTTATTGTGTCAGCGATTTCTTTTGTCGTATTGTAGGTTTGAATTATGAGTGCCTCAATCGTTGCCGTGTCGGAATTTCTGCTCGCATTTTTATAGGCGACAAAATTTGCGTCAAAAGCGGTTCTTGCCGTTTGATAACTCGCCTTAACTTGAGAGGAATATTCGTCCGCTTTTGAGGTATTGATCGAATTATTTTGTTCGTACATCCTTGCGTAGGACGCGTAGTAATCGACATTTTCTTGCCCGTTCGTTCCTCCGAGATTTGGATCTGAATTAAAGAGTAAAGAATCGAGACCTGTCATTATGGCGGGTAATTGAAGAAATGCGTTTGAAACAGAATTAAAACCGTTGTCGTAAGCCGTTTGCAGGCCATCTTGCGCGGCTTTTTTTGATTCGGTTGCTTTGTCAATTGTATTTTGCCATTGTAATTGCGATAATGCATCATTCGGCGCAATTAATTTTTGATAGGTAAGTTGCGCTGTTTCAAGATTCACCTGCGCATCACGTACTGCTTTAACGGCGTCAGTTGCGTCGAGACTCGCGATAAGATCTCCCGCTTTCACTATCTGCCCGCTTTTCACGGAAACTGAAACAACGTCTCCGGAAACTTTTGGTTTAATATCCATCTGGTCGGAGGCTGAAACTTGTCCGGAACCTGAAACTGAAGATATAAGAGTTCCTTTTTCAACTGCCGCCATCGTGTATCGCGTTTCTGCACTTGTATCGGTTAACTTTCCATATATATAGTATCCGCCATACGCGACAACAAGAATAATAAATATACTTGTTTTTTTATGAGAAGATATATATCCGCGAATTTTTTGGAAAAGTGTTTTCATATATAATTAAATATTAGTTGTTTTAGATGAAGTTGTGCTATTTGCAGGAAATTGATTATCAGGAACTGTCGGCATAATTCTGACTAAGTTTGCAGTAATTTGTCCTTGATCATTCGGTTCTCCGATTATGATGACAGAGTTTCCAACTTTTAGTGTTTCCGGTTGAATCGTATCTCTGAAACTCCTAATGTCTGTTTTTTGATCAATAATAATTGTTTTTTCCACTCCATCTTTGTCTGCTACGATTATCTGAGGAAGGGAAACGCTGACAATTTTACCGATAGTTCCGTGTGCATTCGATGGACTTAGTCCTTGTTCTCCGAAGGTCGGCATCATTCTCCCCATTCCTCTCTGTTCGCCGAAAGTTTTATAATAGTTGTCGCCAAGCCTTCCTGAAAATGAAGCTTTTTTGAAACCGACAAAAACACCGGCTTGGAAAATAAGTAATGCAATGACAGCAATACCGATTCCCGCGAGCATATGTTTTGCTTTTGTTGATTGAAGAAAATTTTTTAATTCCATATATTTATATATTAACGAAATTGATAGAATGCTACGGGAGCATTTTTAACGGCTAATTTAAGAGATTCAAGAAGGGCATACACGACAGCGAGGAGAAGGGCAAGTTCAAACGTTGGAAGTGACTCAGCAAGGGATAATCCGATTTCTTTCCAATAAGGGAGAATTGATAATCCTTCAGAATAGATTAAGGAGAGATATTCATAGAACCCTGAATTAGTAAATCCTGTTAATGTATAAGAAACGACAGGGAAGAGAAGTATTGCGGAAACCAAAGAAGAAGTAGTAAGCAATGCAAGTTTGATTCGTGCAACGTGCTGTTTTCGCCTTTGAATTCGGCTCAAAATCGCGAAAGAAAGCCTTCGCGGTGGGTCAATATCTTCTAATGCGCTAAAAGTAAAATGTCGTTCTTTGTTCATAATAAGTAATACGCAAACAAAGACTATTTTGGTGCAGACACCTGACAGCCCAAAAAATTACAACACATATTTTTCACTTTTTTTGGAAGTTTAACTTCTAAGGGTTTTTCGCAGTAAAATTATGGCTCGGCGGTGCTGGCTTTTTACTGTGTGGAGGGGTTTTTTGAGAATTATTCCGATATCTTCAAAAGTGAATTCATTTACGTAGCGAAGAAGTAAAACCTCGCGATACATCGGGGGGATACTTTCAAGAAGATTTTCAACTATTTTTTTATTCTCCGATTGCTCGAAAATTTCAGGCGGAAGTAATTCGGTATCGGTAAGTGTGTCGGTCAAGAAATTTCCACCATCTTCATTATCAAAATCAGAAAAGGTGAGCGCTCGTTTTTTGCGAAGTACATCGTATGTGGTGTTTCGGGTAATCGTAAAAAGCCAGGTATTGAATTTTTCTCCGGCGCGAAATTTTTTCAGATTCTTCCAGACTTTATAAAAAGTTTCAGAAACGATATCATCAACATCAACATTTTTAGGAGAGAGGCGATACACGAAATTATAAACCGCCTTCATATGTCGGTTCATCAATATTTCAAAAGATTTA
>CAIJYI010000007.1 GCA_903824855.1 uncultured bacterium
CAAACAAAATCTGGTTTGACTCAAAGTTAGAAGCAGAGAATGCCGGCTACACACCTGCAGCCAACTGCAAAGGAATCTAAAAAACCACACGCCGGCTCTGCCGGCCCCTACTTCCTAGCGACCCGCGGTCGCGATCAATCAGATAGCGAAGGAATTTTAAACCTACTCATGCAAATTAAAAGGCCCAATTCATTCGGGCCTTTGGTTTGGGTTGGGGAAAAGGGTTAAAAGATTTTTTTTACTGTTTATATTACTATTTCTTGAAGATCTGAAAGATATTTAAGATATTTCAGATTTCCGAGATCCATCTCACAAGCTATTCGAGCTGCTTCTTTTGCTGCTTCTAAAGCTGTTTCCCAATAATCAATTTTGCTTATGGCTATCAATTGATCGGCCGAACGTTTTTCTACGCCGGGGCCGTGTGAATTAATTTTTTCTGTCGCTATTTTTTTTGCATGCGCTCTTTCACCGGATTCTTCTATCGTTAGTTTGTGAAGAAGAGATACGCGATACATGTCGAGTGCCATAATCGACATTGCGGCAACATCGAGAACTTTTTGAGGGCGATGATATTGCAACAGAAGGACCTTATCCTGCCCTATAGGCAACGGATCAGTAATATCTCCGTTTTTGTCTATCATAAGTAATTCCTTTTCGATATATGTTGTTATATTGTTCAATATTTGTAATCTGACTATAGTTTATAACAAAATAGATAATTTGTCAAGCTTTTGGGCAGGATTTGTTCTCGTCCATTTTAAATATCATTTCACTATTTTTATTCAAGAAACCTTGACTAAAATTTTGAAAAGCATTAGTGTACAAAATAACGTGTCGAAAGATACTTTTGATCGAGATTGGAGGGTTGTATACATGAGTATTATGATTACCTGTCCGAAATGCGGAGGAACAGGAAAATATGTGATTGGTTGGGGTTCAGAAGTTAAGGTTGTTAATTGCCTAACCTGCCACGGTAAAGGTAAAATTGCTTTAAAGAACACAGAGATTCCGGAACCAAATAAATGGGAAGTGAAAAATCTTCCAAGTGGAGATTTTGAGATAGTCAGGATTTAATTAAGTCCACCCGGCGACAGTATGTCGTCGGTTTTTTATTTGTAAAAATATTTAATTTTGGTACAATATTGGGACTAATAGGTAATAATATTTTTATGGGAGTAAAAGATTTTTTTGTAAAGAAACTTATCCAATCCAAATTGAAAGGAATTCCTGAAGAACAGCAGGAACAGATTATTGCACTCGTGATGGAAAATCCTGAGCTTTTTGAGAAGATTGGGAAGGAAATTCAACAAAAAACGAAAGAAGGAAAAGGGGAGACCGCGGCTGCTATGGAGGTGCTTCGCAAATATCAAGGAGAGATTCAGAAAGCGATGACGGGGAAGAAATAAGAGGAATGTACGGGGCGAAAAAAGACAACAAAAAAATCCGCTAGTGCGGATTTTTTATTTTAGATATTTTCAAAACCGAATTGGTCGCGTAGAACGGCGAGGACTTCTTCTATCGGTAGACCGACAACGTTTGAAAAACTGCCGTCAATCTTTTCAACAAATTTATCGCCGACTTTTTGTATGGCATAGGCTCCGGCTTTATCAAGAGGGTCGCCTGTGGCAATGTATTCGTCTATTTCTTCATCGGAAAGTTCCTTGAAAAGTATTTTCGTTTCGACGGCCTGTAAATGACTCTTATTATCTTCTATGTGAATAACAGTAAACCCTGTGAATACGGAATGTTCCGTTCCTGATAGATGCCTAAGCATTTTTCTAGCGTTTTCTTCCGTGTGTGGTTTTCCGAGAATGGCACCATTACAGACGACAATAGTATCGGCAGAAAGCACGGTTGCTTCGGGGTGGTCTTTTGCAACGGGGAGAGCTTTGCCGTGTGATAAGAATTTTACAAGCTCAGTTGGGGGGAGTGACAACGTCATATCCTCCACGTAGTCGCTGGTGATTATTTCGAATGTGAGTCCGGCTTTATCCAGAAATTCTTTACGTCTTGGAGATCCGGATGCAAGAATAAGTTTTTTCATAATATAATATTGTGTTGAATACAATAACAGAATGCGGATGACGAAAATTTGGGGTTGCGCCGCATGAACAAAGCGGAGCAACCCCAAATTTAACGATGAATGAAACGCTTCGTATTATTTTATTGTTTTTAAGAACTTGGGGAGGTCAACGATTTTTACGGTGTCTTGAGATCTTGTATTCATATCTCGTATGATGACGGTGTCGTCGATAGATTCTTTTTCACCGAAAATCATGGCATAAGGAATTTTTAATTTTTCTGCGCTGGCGAGTTGGCTTCCGAGACTGTCTTTTGCTAATGACTGCATGAGAGGAACTCTGGCATTTCTGAGAATTTCAATAATATTCAAACTGCGCATTTTGGCATGAGTTCCGAGCTGAATGAAATATACTTTTGGATGTTTTATAATTCTCGGGTCTTGTCTTTTGTATCCTTGTGTCATGAAAATTCTTTCTACGCCAAGTCCGACACCGATTCCGGGGATATCTTTTTTGCTCCCGAGATTTCTCGCGAGATAGTCGTATCTTCCTCCACCGCCCAAGGCGAGGCTAGTCGCTACGATTTCTTTCGGCTCTTCTTTTCCTTCTTTTTTCTTTTCTTCGGATATTTCCTCTTCAACAGTTTCGACTGTTTCCTCCGTAATCTCAAAAACGGTGCGCGAATAATAGTCGAGTCCTCGGACGAGATTGTTGTTGATTCGGTATGGAATATTCAATGCTTCAAGGTATTCGAGAACTTCTTTAAAGTGTGAACGGCATTCGTCGCAGAGATGTGTGACGGAACTTGGAGCCCCCGCCTTAATGTCTTGGCATTTTGGATTCTTGCAATCTAAAAGGCGAAGTGGATTTTCTTTGATTCTTCTTTTGCAGTCAACACAGAGCTCACTAATGTGCTTTTTGTAATAGCTCACGAGTTCTCTGACGTATTTCGGGCGACATTCTTTGTCTCCGACACTATTGATGTTGAGAACAAGATTTTGAAGACCTGCTTCCTTGAGGATAATCATCGTGGTATGGATGATGGTCGCATCGGCGATACTTTTTTGTGTGCCGAGAATTTCGAGTCCGAATGATTGGAATTCGCGAGAGCGTCCTTTTTGAGGATTTTCATGTCGGAAAAATGGGCCTTTGTAATAGAGCATGACCGGCTGAGACCATGATTGCATTCCGTGTTCGAGGTAAGCACGCATGATAGGGGCTGTTCCTTCCGGTCGCATCACGAGATGATCGCCACCTTTTGTTTTGAGCGTATACATTTCTTTTTCCACAATATCAGTATCGAGACCGACGCCCGAAGTGAAGAGTTCCTCTTTTTCAAGAATAGGAGTTTCAATCGGTCGGAAGCCATAATACATGGCGACTTCAGAAGCCTTCTCAAAGAATCCGCTGTACGCGTAATATTCTTCTCCGATGACATCTTGCATCCCTTTAACAGTTGTCGGGGGTTCCTTTTTTGCGCCTGATGGATTTTTCTTTGTCATACAATTTTATTTATATTAGAGAATTTGCCGATAAGTGAAAAAATTAATAATTTATTGAGTTTGTTTTCCCGGGAACATTCCTGCATTTTGGAAAGGGAATAATCTGACGAGAACTCTTCCTGTGATATTTTTTACCGGAAGGGCTCCCCAGACTCGGGAATCTAAACTATTACTTCTATTATCGCCCATGACAAAATATTCATTTGGTCCAAGGACAAATGTTGTGTTCTCAAAAGAAATTGATTTGAGATATGGTTCATCCAGGACGATGCCTTTTGGATTTTTCGATGTAATAATACTGACGATACCGTTTTTTATATAAACTTCTTCGTTGGGTAAACCAATGATACGTTTAATAAAATATTTACTCGGGTCAACGGGGTATTTAAAGACAACAACATCGCCTCTTTCCGGCGCATCATTTCGGTAGGTAAGCTCGTCGACAATGAGGTATTGACCGTCTTTGAACGTAGGATCCATCGATTCACCTCGGACAATAAAAGGCTGTGCAATGAAAAACCGTATCGGGACGACGATAAGGATTGAAATGACTGTAAATTTGGCAATTTCCAGGAAAAATGAACTGGTCGAGACCTCTTCATTTTTAAATGGTAGATTGTTTTCTTGATTAATATTTGGTGGCATATATTGTTATTTATTGTCATATTTTACCGTACATTTGAGGTTGACGCAAGGAACGGTGATATGTCATTTTTTTGGGCTGTATCTTTGCATTTTTTCAGGGTTAGAGACATTTTTTGAAATAAAAAACCCGACCGAAGCCGGGTTTTGGTACGATTTCTCGCACTAGATTACCAGCACAGGGAACTCGGCGGCAAGAGCTTCAATAAAGTTATTCCAAATGAGAATAACGTTTTCGTTTTTTTCAGTCAAAGGCCTCGTTTGAACGTGAATTTTGTTCAAAAGTGAATCAAGAATTGTCAGTGGAAGTAGTTGGGGACAAACCTGTTGTTCACTATTTTCGCCCATTAATCTTGCGTGCCTTGTTCTGAGATAATTGATAGTTTTTTTATCGGCATTTTCAATTGAAAGACGGATTTTTCGAAATTCGTCGTTTTTCATTTTTTCTCCTCTTGTGGGTCTTGCAAAATGTTACAACTGACTATATACTATCACAATAAAGATAAAATGTCAAATATTCGAGAACAAATCAAGAAATTGCCTGATTCGCCCGGAGTTTACTTCTTTAAGGACGAAAAAGGGACGATTTTGTATATCGGGAAGGCGACTTCACTCCGCGATCGGGTGAGGAGCTATTTTAGTGCTGATATTATGGCGACTCGAGGTCCGCTCATTGCTCAAATGCTAGAATTGGCGACACGGGTGGATTATGAAAAGACCGACTCGGTATTGGAGGCGCTTATTTTGGAAGCGGAACTTATCAGGAAATTTAAACCGAATCATAATACCGACCTCAAAGACGATAAAAGTTTTAATTTTGTTGTGGTGACGAAAGATGAATTTCCACGAGTTCTCTTGGTTCGTGAAAGAATTTTACACGCAAGTGATTATCTGTATTTCTTCGGGCCGTTTACGAACGGGCAACAACTGAAGGAAGCAATGAAAATTGTCCGAAAGATTTTTCCCTATCGTGATACCTGCATGCCGCATTCAGGAAAAGAATGTTTTAATGCGCAGATTGGATTATGTCCGGGGGTATGTGCGGGAAAAATTTCAAAAAAAGAATACGCACGAATTATACGAAATATTGTTTTATTTTTTCGGGGAAAGAAAAAAAATCTTGTGTCGAAACTTATGCGTGAAATGAAAGCTTTTGCGAAAGCGGAAGAATTTGAAAAAGCCAGCGAACATAAAAAAACACTTTTTGCACTTTCCCATATTCATGATGTTTCATTATTGAAACGGGAAAACATATACGGGGATTTGATTGGCGCGAGAATAAAGAACACAAGAATTGAATGTTACGATATTGCTCACCTAAGCGGGACGGATACGGTTGGAGCTATGTCTGTAGTGGAAAACGGAGAAGCGAATAAAAGTCAGTATCGAAAATTTAAAATCAAAAGCGAAGGGCCAAATGATACGAAACATCTTTCTGAAGTTTTAGAAAGACGGCTCGCTCACAATGAATGGCCAATGCCGAATATTATTGCGGTGGATGGTGGAATTGCACAGGTCAACGCAATGAAAAATATTCTCATAAAATACGGGATAGTAATTCCTGTTGTCGGGGTGGTAAAAGATGAGCATCATAGGGCCAAAATGATAATTGGAGATCGTGAGAGCGCACGGGTTCACGAGAAGGATATTTTACTCGCTGATCAGGAAGCTCATCGATTTGCGATTGGGTATCATAAATACTTAAGAGGAAAGATATAGAGAAGTTCATCAAGTTCATCAAGTTCATCAAGTTCATCAAGTTCATCAAGTTTATCAAGTTTATCAAGTATGGACGACTACGAAGTATTTCGGGGAAGGGAAAAAAGGAAACCTCTGTTGATTGTAAACGCATTGACAATTAATGTGGCTATATGTTACCGTAATAAACGGATTCGCTCATTCATTTTTGAATTTTGGAGGTATCATGATAAGTAAAATAACAGGAAAACCTATACCAACTTCGCTTCATCCTGTGAAAGAATTTTTACAAAGTTTTAGAAAAGATTTAGCGGAATGTCCTTTTCAATCCCCCGAAAACATATCGTTGATTGAATTTCTCGATTGGCTCATTGAGAATGTTAAACCCGAGGCATTGATTGATAGCAATGAAGATTCGCTATTCATCAAAAACATTAATTGGCATTTCTGGTGTCGTGTTAACGATAATTATAAAAGAACTTTTCTCGGTATGCTTGAAACCATCCCTCACTAAAAAACAAAAACCACGACTCGTCATGAGTCGTGGTTCTTTTTTTATTCAACTAATTTTGGTTTATAGTCTTCGGGGGCTTTCCTTAACCATTCTTCTATTTCTTCCGGATGAAGTAAACCTTCCTGTGCGCCGATTTTTTGTACAACAGACATTGAGTTTATCGGAGCCCAAAGGAATGCTTCGGCGACGGATTTTCCCATAGCGAGACATTCGGCAAAAGTTGAGGAGAAGGCATCTCCTGCGCCCGTTCTGTCGTATGGAGGCGCCGGATCAGGATACGGAGGCATGAACCACATTTCTTTCGCGACGGAATCGTATGCATAGGCACCTTTTGGTCCATCGGTGATTACGGAAATTTTTGGTCCGAGTTCAGACATTTTTCTTGCGAGCTCCGGGCAGGTGGCTTCGACGACTCCGAGAATTTGCTGCGCTTCTTCTTTATTGCAGAAAAATACTTCCGTGTGAAGATACATTTCTTTGAGAGCTTCCTTTCCCATTTTTATCTGATAGGTTCCCGGTTGAAAGGCAAGTTTAATATCGGGATGTGATTTCAAATACTCCATGATGTCCTGATGATAGGCAAGAGTATTATCACCGAGTGAAGAAAGATAAACCCATTTCGGATTGCCGATGTCGGGGAAAGTTCTTTTATAATCCTCGTGTTTAATGAGAATCGTTCGTTCCGCCTGATACCAAAGCACGTAGTGATAATTGGAAAGCTCACCTTTGTGAACGTTCGCAAAATCGGTGGCGACGCCTTGTTTTTTGAGTGTGTCGATTATTTCTATTCCGTGTTCATCATCTCCGAGGTCGGTAATAAATGCTGTTTTAAGGCCGAGGCGAACAGCTGAAACGGCGGCATTGGCGCTATTGCCGACAGCCGGGACTACTTTTGCGAATTCGTAAGGAATTTTTGCGCCATTAGTGAAAGCGAGTTTTTCTTCGTGTGATTGTTCATCGAAGTAAATATTCGCTTGTTTTACACGAATGAATAAATCAGTGACAACATCTCCAATCGCCACAAAATCAAAATTTTCAGACATTGAGTTAGAAGTTATATCTATTAATGTTTTTATTATACATAAAAGTTCTAGAGTTTGGAAAGGGAAAGAATGGGTGATATACTATATTCACCTATTTAAAAAGTAATCACTCGCTCTATGCTTACACTCAAACAATATATCGTTCATTGTGATCAGAAACATTCGGCAATTGGGCATTTCAATATTTCCAATCTGGAATCACTCAAAGCCGTTTTTACTGCTGCGAGCAAAAGGCAAGTTCCGTTTATTGTCGGAGTCTCGGAGGAAGAAATAAGATTTATTGGTATCAAACAATGTGTTGCTCTCGTGCGAAGTTACCGTGAAGAATATAATTATCCGATTTTTCTAAACGCCGACCATGTCTATTCTTTTCAAAATGCAAAAGATGTAATCGATGCAGGATTTGATTCTGTTATTTTTGACGGAGTGAGATTACCGCTCGGGGATAATATACGAGAAACGAAAAAATGTGTTGATTATGCAAGGAGTGTGAATCCGAATATTGTCGTTGAAGCAGAGCTCGGATATATCGGCATGCCGTCAAGATTTCTGGAAGCAATACCTGATGATGTTCACACAGATAAAAAATCATTTACGAATCCGGACGAAGCGGCACATTTTGTTAAAGAAACAGGAATTGATTGTCTTGCTCCCTCTGTCGGGAATATCCATGGAATGCTCAAGTTTGGGAAGAAACCGGAATTGGACATTGACCTCATTAAAGAAATACGAGAAAAAGTCGGTATACCACTCGTGCTCCATGGTGGCTCAGGAATTTCTGATTTTATTTTTGAACGGGCTATTTTTGCGGGAATTTCTGTAATTCATATAAACACCGAACTCCGGATTGCATTCAGGAAAACACTCTTTGAATCTCTTAAAAATGATCCTAACGAACTTTCTTCGAGTGTCTATATGGAAAATGCCCTTTTTGAAATTGAAAAAATAGTAGATGAAAAACTGAAGGCTTTTGATACCCATAAGGAGTAGAACGGATAACGAGAGAATGGACGGCAAAACTCACAGATGATATAATTTTGACTTTATTCATGATTTATGTATAATAGACGCCATGCTTACATTAAATACACAAGAGAGAGATATAAATATTAAAGCCAGTGAATATCGCAAAAAAGGACTCGTACCTTGCGTTTATTACGGACCGAAAGAAAAACCGGTTTTGGTTAATGTTGTTAAAACCGAATTTGTCAAAGTCTGGAAAGAGGCCGGAGAATCAACCGCTTTCGTTTTGAATACCGGAAAAGGAGAAGTCGAAGTTCTTCTTCAAGATGTTTCTGTTGACCCTGTTCGCGGAGATGTTATCCATGCCGACTTTTACGTTCTTGAAAAAGGAAAGGTTGTCGAGGTTTCCGTCCCATTGGAATTCGTTGGTGTTTCTGCTGCCGTTAAAGATATGAGCGGTACTTTGGTTAAAGTTCTTCACGAAATTGAAGTTGAAGCGCTTCCAAAAGACCTTCCTCACACCATTAAAGTCGACATTTCCGCACTTACCGATTTGGATGCACAGATTCTTGCCGGTGAAATCAAACTTCCTGAAGGCGTAACTCTCGTTACTGAACCTGAAGAAGTTGTTGCCGCTGTTTCAGTCGCAGAAGAAGAGGAAGTAGCTCCTGTTGCCGACATCTCAGCTATCGCTGTTGAAAAGAAAGGAAAGAAAGAAGAAGAAGGAGAGGAAAAGAAAAAATAATCTTAATTTTAAAAAACAATGCCTCGAGAAATCGAGGCATTGTTTTTTTTAGGTTGTAGGGTTTAGGGAATAGGTTTTAGACAAACGCCGTCGTTCTTCGTCTAAAACCTATAACCTATAACCTCTTTCTGTTTTCCCCATTCTTAGTGTTGTACGGGTGAACTTTTGTCTCCTTTTATGCTATCATAAAGAGACAAGCTTTTTCCTTTAAGGTCTTTTATTCAGGTATCTTTCAATCGCTTGTTTTTTTATGAAAAAACAGTATCTTTCCATTATTTTTATTCTTTCTTTCTTCATCGGTTTTATCCCCGTCACTTTTTTGTGGGCAGAATCGGCTTGTGATTCAGGGGCAAAAATAAACCCGGATGATAAAGTTGCATTGCAAACGGCATATAATGCGTGTCTGCAAGAAATTGCCGCACAAGATGCATTGCTGAAAAATACTACGGCCCAAAAAGTTGGTATTCAGAGAGATCTCACTTCGCTTGCGGCTCAAATTAATAAAGCTCTGCTTTCTATTAAAGCGAGTGATATCACCATCAAAGGTTTGCAAAGTGATATTATTAATAAAACACTTACCATAAATGAGCTTTCCGATAAGATAGAGAGAGAAAAGCAATCAGTGTCTCAGCTTTTACGCAAGACAAATGAAATTGATCAATCATCAATGGTGGAAGTTGTCTTGTCACAAAAAAATATTTCCGATTTCTTTCTTGATATAGATTCGTTTAATTCTATAAAAAAATCTCTTCAGGATTCACTGAATGCTATCTCTGATGCAAAAGCGCTTAAAGAAAAAGAGAAGGGAATTTTGGAGGATAAAGAAAATAAGGAAGCAGATGTGAAAGCGGAAAAGGAAGCACAGAAACGAGAAGTTCAAAAAAATGAAGCTGAAAAAGCAAAATTGCTTTCCATTACAAAAAATAATGAAAAAGAATATGCCAAAATTCTCGCCGATAAAAAAGCTCTTTCCGCAAGAATTTATGCCGCACTCTTTACTCTTCGCGATACGAATGGAATCCAATTCGGACAGGCATATGAATATGCGGTAATGGTGAGTAAAAAAACAGGAGTAAGACCGGCTTTCCTTCTTGCTATATTTAGTCAGGAATCAAGTTATGGAGCAAATGTTGGTTCGTGTTATCTAAGAGATTCCAATACCGGATCCGGTGTCGGAATTAATACCGGAAAAGCTTTTGCTAAAGTAATGAAACCTGATCGCGATGTTCAGCCGTTCTTGCAAATCACAAGCGACATCGGGCGTGATCCTTATAATACGAGAGTGTCGTGTCCACAGTCGGTCGGCTGGGGTGGAGCTATGGGGCCGGCACAATTTATTCCTTCTACCTGGATGGGAGTTCGCGGGCAAATCGCTTCGTATCTCGGAATTCCACTCGCTGATCCTTGGCGACCTCTCGATGCGTTTATGGCGGCAGGAATTTACCTTCGAGATCTCGGTGCCGGCGCCGGCGGATATACTGCCGAAAGAAATGCCGCTTGTAAATATTTCTCGGGAAGTAAATGTTCCGTCTCAACCTTCGCCGCAGGATATGGCGATTCCGTTATAAGTAAGGCAACGGCTATTCAGGAAAACCAAATCAATAAGCTGTAAAAAGTTCATCAAGTTATAAAGTTCATCAAGTTATAAAGTACGACAGAACGGCCGGCGTCCGAACTTTATGAACTTTATGAACTTTATAACTTGATAAACTCCGTCGCTTGCAAAATATTTGTTTTTAAGTTATATTATGCCTATTATGAAGAAAGCAATTCACCCAGTATATCATTCGGACGCAAAAGCAACATGTGTATGTGGCGCTAGTTTTACGGTTGGTTCCACACAAAAAGACATGCATCTTGATATTTGCAGCCAATGTCATCCTTTTTACACCGGTAATGCCAAGATGATGGATACCGCCGGACGCGTTGAAAAATTCAAAGCACGAAAAGCCGCTGCCGCTCCTAAAAAAGCTAAGTAGCTTCGCTCTTAAAAAACGCCAGCTCTTGTGGCGTTTTTTCTGTGTAAGATAAACTTTTAACTTTAAATTTTATGACTATTGAGGATTTCAAAAAAAACCATAAGACCCGATTTTTAGCCGAAGAATACGAACGGCTTTTGAACGAGGAAAATGGAATTAAAGAGATGATGGAAGGCGACGACGAAATGAAGACTCTTGCCGAAGAAGAGATGAAAGGTTTGGAAAAACGAAAAACGGAAATGTGGGAACAGATGGAAAATATTCTTTCTCCGAAGGAAGACGAAGAAGGTGGTCCGAAAGATTTGATTATGGAAATACGGGCCGGAGCCGGTGGAGAAGAGGCTGCTCTTTTTGCTGCTGACCTTGCGGTAATGTATCAGGGCTATTGTATTCAGAAAGGTTGGTCATTCCGAAAAATTGATGAATCAGTTTCTGAACATGGCGGATATAGGGAAGTTGTATTTGAAATAAAAGGTGATGGTGTGTGGGATGAACTTCAGTATGAAATGGGAGTACATCGCGTGCAAAGAATTCCTGATACCGAAAAGAACGGACGCATCCACACGAGTACCGCTTCGGTTGCAGTAATGCCGGTGTTTAAAAAAACGACTATTGAAATTCCTGCGTCTGATATTGAAATGGAATATACTCACTCGGGAGGCGCCGGTGGTCAGAACGTCAATAAGGTTGAAACCGCAGTGCGTTTAATTCACAAACCGACCGGAATCGCGATTCGATGCCAGAGTGAAAGAAGTCAGCTTCAGAATCGTGAAAAAGCGATGTTGCTTTTGGTTTCAAAATTACAGCAGATGAAAGACGAGGAAGAGAGTAAGAAATATGCCGCTGACCGAAAAAACCAAATCGGAACAGGTGACCGCTCAGAAAAAATCCGAACATACAATATTCTCCAAGACCGCGTGACGGATCATCGCATCAAACAATCATGGCACAATTTGGAAAAAGTAATGATAGGAAATATTGGTCCAATCATACAAGCCATTAAAGAAGTGAGCGAAGGTGGAGCGGTGGGAAGTGAGGCGGATGAAGGCGAGTAATTAAATAATAAATAAACCCCGACTCAGTGATGAGCCGGGGTTTTTTGTTAATAATTAAACTGAAAATACAATACGACATAAATGTACTTTTGGCAAATAATTTTGATTCGACTTTGCGCGATAGCCGTGGTCAAGCGAAAAGTGTGTAAATGTTGCATAATTATAAATTCTTTGGTAGGATATAAAGCACTGGTAAAACAGTTTTAAAAAACTATTAGATATTAATAAAAAGAAAGAAATAAAGATATGGATACTATCCTTGATGAAATGTTTAAAGCGGGCGTACACTTCGGCTATTCCCGATCGAGCAGACATCCTTCTATGAAGCCTGTTATTTACGGCACGAAAAATCGTGTTGATATTATCAATTTGGAAATGACCGCTGAGCACTTGGCGAAAGTCAGAGAAGTCTTAAAAGGACTTTCTCTCGGAGGTAAGACAGTGCTTTTTGTCGGAACAAAAAATGAATCCAAAATCGCTACGCGCCAAGCAGCTGATGCATTGAATATGCCTTACGTCGTTGAGCGCTGGGTTGGAGGTATTTTCACAAACTTCCCTGAAATCAAAAAAAGAATTGCACGAATGAAAGATTTGGCAAGCAAGAAAGAAAAAGGTGAACTCGACGTGTACACCAAAAAAGAAAGACTTATTCTTCAATGGGAAGAAGATCGCCTTATCAAACTTTTTGGCGGACTTGCTGATATGAACGAAAGACCGGCAGCTCTCATCGTTATTGACCCGAAAAAAGAAAAGAACGCTATTGCTGAAGCTAAGAAAGTCGGAGTACCTGTTATCGCGCTCATGAATACTGACTGTGATTATGCTGACGCACAATATCCGATTCCAGGAAACGACACCTCAACAGCAAGCATCAAATTTATTCTCGATCAGATTGTCGCAGCATACAGAAATAAGTAAGAATCTACACAACAACGAGAAATATTATTTTCTCACTAATTATTCTTTAAAAGTAAATTCAAAATTATCATGATAACAATGGATCAGATAAAAGAGCTTCGCGATGTTACCGGTGTTTCGGTAATGCAATGTAAAAAAGCTCTCGAAGAAGCAAATGGAGACCAAGAGAAAGCAATTCTGCTTCTCAGAAAAATTAGTGGAGACGTCGCCTCAAAGAAGGCGGAGAGAAACCTCGGTTCAGGTACAGTTGCTTCCTATGTCCACGGTAATCACGGTGTCGGTTCGATGGTAATTCTTTCTTGTGAGACAGACTTTGTCGCCAAGAATGAAGATTTCCGCGCACTTGCTTATAATATCGCCATGCACATCGCAGCGACGAATCCTACTTATTTAAAAAGAGAAGATGTTCCCGAAGAAGAAATGGCTCTCGTTCGAGATACCCTTATGGAAGAAGTTCCGAAAGACAAACCCGCTCCAATGCGCGAGAAAATTTTGGAAGGGAAGATTAGTGATTATCTCAAATCCAAAGTTCTCCTTGAACAGCAATACATCAAGGATGAAAATCTTACAATCAATGATTTGGTCAAGAACGGCATTCAGAAATTCGGAGAAAGAACAGAAATTGCAAAATTCGTTCGCTTTAGCGTCGCGAGATAGTAAAAAAAGAGGTTTAATACAGGAGGAAAAATAGTAATAATTCCTCCTGTATATATTCCTTTTTCTTTTTAACATGTATATTATATCTTCAATTTTTTTAATTTCGCTTCTCATGATATTTTCCATGATTGGCTTTCGATTATGGGAACTGAAGAATGGAAAAATACCTTTTCCTGATGGGGAGGGATTATCTCGGCAATTTCATCATCTCGCGGAATGGGAGAAAAAAATATGGGAGGAGAGTAGACAATGGAGCATGCGTTTCTTATCATTACTTTTTCGTTTGATAATCATCGGCATTGATAAAATTCGCAAATGGATGAGGCATTCGGTTTCTCATATGGAAGAAGCCCTCGTAAAGAAAAATGCAGGAAAAGATCTGCAGGGCTCCGCATCATTCTTTTTGAAAGATATCGCCGAACATAAGAAAAAAATCCGTCTGCTTTTTAAGGAGAAGAAATCAAAAAAAGAAAAGATTTAAAGACTTGTGTAAGTGCCAAAATAAGGATATAATCTGACAAAGGTACTTACCACTGCCACCTTAGCTCAGCTGGTAGAGCAACGGTTTTGTAAACCGTAGGTCCTCGGTTCAAATCCGAGAGGTGGCTCCAAAAAAAATCTCCCAATTGGGAGATTTTTTTAGTTTAGTTAGGTTCCTGGTGGACCTAGGGAGAATCGGACTCCCGTTTCGTCAATGCGAATGACGTGTCGTACCACTAGACCATAGGCCCAAGTTCCACCAGAAGATTATATCAGATTGAAGAAAATGCGCCAGCCAAAGAAATCTCCACACTTATTCTTGGCGTGTGTGAATGCACTCTGGTATAATAGAGTACATGATACTTAATCCCGAGGAAACGATCAAACAACTTTTGATTCGTGATGATTCTCGTGTTGCGGATTTCGGTGCAGGTTCCGGGGTGTTTGCTTTGGCGGCAATGAAATATATTCATACCGGCAAAATTTTTGTCGTGGATATTCAGCGTGGTTTACTTTCGCGCATAATGAGTAATGTTCCAAATGAATATCAGAAAAATATCGAGATTATCTGGGGTGATATCGAAGAGGTATGCGGTTCAAGAATTAAAAGTGATTCTGTTGATATTGTCATCTTTACCAACATGCTTTTTCAGATAGTGGATAAAAATTCTGCCACTACGGAAATAAAACGAATTCTTAAAGACAAAGGACAACTTCTTGTTGTTGACTGGGAGGGTAGTTTTGGAAATATGGGCCCAAAAGAAGAAGATATTTTCTCTAAAGAAGAGGCCGTATTTCTCTTTAACAAAAATGGGTTTGTTCTTTCGAAGGAAGTACCCGCAGGCGATTTTCATTATGGATTAATTTTTACACTTACAAAATAATAAAATGAGAAAATTTCAAATCATTCTATCGGTAATATTCGGTGCGTTCATAGTGTTCGCCGTTTTGGTTTTTTCAGGATTGATTCCCAGTCCGAAACAAGCACAAGATGCCATGACGAAGGGAAATTTGGTCATGTGGGGGACACAAGACAAAATTACCATGTATCAATTCTTTGAGAAGTCGTTACTTGGATCTGATATCACTATCGATTATGTCCAAAAATCTGCCGATACTTTTCCTGAAGATATTATTGAAGCACTCGCTTCCGGTACCGGTCCCGACATCATAATACTTCCGCAAGAACTCACTTTGCGACTGGAGGATAAAATCGCCCCGTTCACCCCTGATTTGTACGCAGAAAGGGATTTCATGAATGCCTTTATTCAGAATGGTGAAATTTTCATTCGTCCAAATGGTATTGTCGCTTTGCCGATTCTTACCGATCCTTTGGTTATGTATTGGAATCGCGATATTTTCACCAATAAGAATTTAGTGCTTCCTCCAAAATATTGGGATGAATTCCTCGTGATGGCCCCGATACTAACGGAACAGGATTCGGCAAATAACATTACTAAGAGCGCTATTTCATTCGGTGAATATCAAAACGTCACAAATGCAAAAGATATTCTTGCGACACTCATTCTTCAAACAGGGAATCCTATCGTTTCAAATGCGTCCGGAGTTCTCACTCCGACTCTTGTCGGTGCTCCCGATTCAAATATTCCAAGCTCATCAGAAGTTCTTCGTTTTTATACCGATTTTGCTGACCCTCTCAAAACCATCTATTCTTGGAATCGTTCGTTGAATGAATCAAAGAAAGCATTTCTCGCCGGAGACTTGGCTGTTTATTTTGGATACGCGAGCGAACTCTATGATTTGCGTGCAAAGAATCCCAATCTCAATTTTGACGTTGCCGTTGTTCCTCAAATTCGTGATTGGCCTCGCAAGACAACATTCGGAAGAATTGAGGGATTGGCTGTTATGAAAGCTTCCAAAGCGAAGTCGGCAGCTTTTTACATTTCGACAATACTCACCAATCCGACAAATTCCTCAATTATGGCTAGTATTTTCAAAACGCCTTCTCCTTCTCGTGAAGTGCTCGCAAAAACGCCGGCTGATCCGTACATGAAGGTATTTTATGATTCGGCCATTATCAGTAAATCATGGCTTGATCCAAACAGAATTTCGACGGGGAATATATTCAAATCGACGATAGAGGATATTAATTCCGGAAAAACCCCTGTTCTTGATGCTGTGGCTAACGAGCAAATACTTTTTGCGCAATTATTTCCACAGCGATAATTATCGGCTTTGATAAAATCATCATATGAAAAATATATTTTTTAAATTAAAAAATTCATTCTATTTTCTAATCATTCCGTTTATCTTCTCACTTTCCGGTGCAAATAATGCCAATGGTGCCGTCGTAACGCTTCAGTCTCCGACTCCAAAAGTGGGAACACTTTTTGATTTTGTTGTTGAAATTTTGAAAATTCTCATTAAAATTGGTATTCCGATCGTCGCTGTTCTTTTTATCTATACAGGGTATTTATTTGTCGCAGCGCAGGGAAATGAGGCCGAACTCAAAAAAGCAAAAACGGCATTCATGAGCAGTTTTATCGGAGCAGCAATTCTTCTCTGTGGGGTGCTTCTTGCTACGATAGTAAAAAATACTATCGGTCAACTCGGTGGATAATATCCGTGTATAAAATCAATTATTTGAACAAACTTTTATGTTAAAAAAAACCGCTCAATATATTCTTTCAGGAACGACGCTATACGCGTTAACGGCATCAATAACGTTTGCCGAAAAATTTCCCATTGATCCGATAACTCCAAATATTTCGACTATTCCTCAGTTCATTAAGAGTATTCTTGATATTGTATTCAAACTGGGAATTCCTGTTTCCTCAATATTTATTATTTGGGCAGGATTTCTTTTCCTCACTGCACAAGGTGATCCGTCAAAACTTACTAAAGCCAAGGGTGCACTCACTTGGGCAATCATTGGAATGGCCGTTGTCCTTTGTTCATGGCTTCTCGCAACGGCAATTCAGGGAACCATCGACGCGATTGCGCATTAGGTTTATTAAAATCTCCGTGACTCATATTCGTAAATATTATATACTATATACATCATGAAAAAAATATTTTCATTCCTCGCATTAGCCTTTATTATTCCCTGGAATGCTAGCGCGCAAGCCGCTACGGACCTGAGAAGTCTATTACAGGTTTTTATTAATCTTCTCGGTGTTTTAATGACGGTACTTTACGCAGCTGCGTTTGTAGCCTTCTTTTGGGGTATCGTGCAGTACATTCTAAATACTGATAATCCGACAGAACGCCAAAAAGGAACTCAGTGGATGATTTGGAGCGTTGTCGCGTTATTCGTTATGGTTTCACTCTGGGGAATCGTAGGGATTCTTATCCGTACATTTGGTTTAACGCCTCAGGTTATCCCTCAATTAGGAACATAGATATTTTGTGCCGTAATTCGTTTTTTTATCCACACTTTTTATTGTCACATCATCGTACACTTGGTATTATATATAAGTATAAAAGTATTTATTATTATTTATTAATTCA
>CAIJYI010000008.1 GCA_903824855.1 uncultured bacterium
AGCTCCTACAATCACAGGTACTTCTACCTTGAAGATCTACAGAGGATCATCTTGTAGTACTCTCGTCGATGGTACTTTTGCAACAACGACTATTAACACAGCTGTTAATACAGAAGCAACAGACATCCTTTCTTCAGGTTCAGGAAAAATTCACTTTGTTGCAACAAACGAACAAGAGCTTTCTGTTGGTGAGACATATTGTTTGAACGCAAATATTGCTGGAACCTTGACTGCTGGTAAATTTATTACCACATCAATCGCAGCTCCATCAGGATATGTTGATCCTGACGCATATGCAACTATTGCTGGTACCTTTGGAACCGCAGGAAATGCATCATTCGTATGGTCTGATCGTTCTTCAAACAGCCACAGTGTTCTTACACCTGACTGGAACAATGACTACAAAGTTCTCAACCTCCCAACGTCTACACAGACATTGACTGGTTCAGGTTCATAATAAACCATCTTGTGAGTAAGCATAGCTAATTTTTCCGGCGTAAGCTGACAAACCAGCGATACTAATTTGGTTCGCAAAACACCTCCCTCCGGCTTCCGGTCGGAGGTTTTTGCGTTATACCAAAAATACCTAGGGTAGTCCTAAGTACCTAGGACTACCCTAGGTAAAAGGCGAAAAATAGGCTTTTGACGTGTGTTTTAATGTTTCCGTTTGCAATTACTTCATTTTGTGTGTTATACTGTTGTTATGAAAAATATCATTCAATTTACTATTACACACGAAGATGACATGTATGTCGCATCAGGAATAAATGCTCCTATTGTCACAGATGGCAAAACGTTTGAAGAACTTGAAAAAAATATTGAGGAAGCAACCTCTCTTTATCTTGAGGAGATGGAAGATGAATATATAAAGACTCCGGCGATCATTGCAAACTTTGAGTTTAAATTTCCATCTTATGCCTAATCGTTTAAAATCTGATCTTTCAGGAAAAGACATCTTAAAATACTTTGAAACACATTATTTTTATCTCGAGAGAATGAAAGGGAGCCATATGGTTATGAAAAGGTTGGATAAAGAACAGAAACAAATCTTGATTATCCCAAATCATAAAATAATATCAAAAGGTACTTTGAAAGCGGTTATTAGCCAAGCAGAAAGATATATCTCGATAGAAAACCTAAAAAAGTTTTTCTATACGGATTAAATTTGAATTAAGAAGCTAATTTTTCCGACGTAAGATAATTAAACAAAGCGATACGAATTTGGTTCGCCAAAACCCCTTCCGGAAACGGTCGGAATACACAGGGTAGTCCTGTGTACACAGGACTACCCTGTGTAAAACGGCGAAAAATAGCATTTTGACGTGCGTTATAATGGTTCCATTTGCAATTACTTCATTTTGTGTGGTATCATGCAAGCATGACAACAATAACAATTCCCAATAACTTTGCTTCAAACGAAGAACTCATCGCTATTCCGAGAACTGAATACGAGAACCTTTTGAATGTAAAATATAAAAGGGAAGTCGATAACGAAATTCTCGAAGCACTTGATGATATAAAAAACGGCAGGGTTATCGGACCTTTTTCAACACTTTCAGACGGACTTAGTGCTTTAAAATCTGCAAAATAAATGAAATATGAATTCACTGATAGGTTTGTAAAATCATATAAAACGTTTAATAAGGAAGTTCAGTTGAAGTTTGATAAGCAACTTAAATATCTGATAGACAACATAAATCATCCCTCTCTTCACTCTAAAAAATACGATGAATCAAAAGATATCTGGCAAGCCCGTGTGGATCAAAATGTAAGATTCTATTTTATTATAAAAGACGACGTATACATCCTTGTTAATATAAAAAATCATCCAAAATAACTGATTGCTATGAGTTAGCAGAGCTAAATCCGACAAACGCAAGTTTGCTAATTTGGTTCGCAAAACACCTCCCTCCGGTTTCCGGTCGAAGGTTTTTGCGTTATAGAAAGGGAAATTAAATACACAGGGTAGTCCTGTGTACACAGGACTACCCTGTGTATTTCTTAAAATATGGTATATAATAGCGGGGCTATGGAACGAAAATTTAACTTTAGTTTGGACGAGTATTATCATATTTATAGTCGAGGGACTGATCGGAGGGAAATTTTTCTTGATAATAATGACCGCGAGCGCTTCTTGAAAGGTCTTTACGTCTATAATTCTGGAAAGCCCATTAAGTTTCGTGATATAAAAGATATAAGGTATGAAAATATTTTGCGGACAAATCCTTATACTGCGATTGGATCTTTTTGTTTGATGCCGAATCATTTTCATTTGCTTCTTCGAGAAACAGAAGAGGGTGGAATCAGTGCCTTTATGGGGAAGTTACTCACTTCATATTCGATGTATTTTAATAAAAAATACAAACGAACCGGCGGACTTTTTGAAGGAACCTTTCGAGCAGAACATGTCAGTAACGATAACTATCTCAAATATCTTTTTGCTTATATTCATTTAAATCCGGTAAAACTTATTGATTCGGAATGGAAAGTAAACGGAATTAAAAATCAGAAATTTGCCGAAAATTATTTGAAGAAATACCGATACAGCAGTTTTGAAGATTATATGAACGAAGAAGTTGATGAAAGGGAAGAGACCCTAATTCTAGACAAAAAAGCATTTCCCGACTATTTCGAGCAGAAAAAAGATTTCAAAGACTTCATAACAGAATGGCTCACCTATCGCGACGAAGAGGAGGGAACTCTTCTTATGGAAGACAAAAAAGACGCACAAAATCAGTAAAATCAACTTCTTAAGAATACTCCAAATCACAAGTCAAAAAAAATTCACAAAACGACCCGATATTTGGAATTACACAGGGTAGTCCTGTGTACACAGGACTACCCTGTGTAATTCATAAAAAACGTAGCTTTTATTCTTTTTGGGAAGGTGATACAATGAATATATTATTCATCTTTTTTCATTGTTTTTATGGCAACCGTCTGTTTTTATTTTCAGGTACATCAGCCGTTTCGATTAAAACGCTATCAGGTTTTTGATATCGGGCATGACCATGACTATTTCAATGATTATGTAAATGACCGCCTCAGCAATGAAAAAATTCTTCAAAAAGTAGCGCGAAAATGCTATCTTCCTGCCAATGCTGTCATGTTGGAGCTCCTTGAAAAGCATCCTGAATTCAAAATCAGCTATTCACTCTCCGGAGTTTTTCTTGATCAAATCGAAAAATATTCTCCCGAAACACTAGCCTCTTTTCAGAAGCTGGTAAAGACGGGAAGGGTTGAAATTCTTGATGAAACATATTATCATTCACTTTCATTTCTCTATTCAAAGGATGAATTCAGAAAACAGGTCTTGATGCATCGAGAAAAAGTGAAAAAACTTTTTGGTGTAGAACCGACCACTTTTCGCAATACGGAGCTCATTTATAACAACGAACTCGCCAATTATATTGAGGGAATGGGGTATAAAGCAATCGTTGCCGAAGGAGCGGATCATATTCTTGGATGGAGAAGTCCGAATTTTCTCTATCGCCCAAAAGGAACGAAACAAATAAAATTACTTCTCAAAAATTATAAACTTTCCGACGATATTGCTTTTCGTTTTTCTTCAAAAGAATGGAGTGAGCATCCTCTGACGGCGCCAAAATTCGCCGATTGGGTTTCTCAAGTGAACGGCAACGGAAACGTGGTAAATCTTTTCATGGATTACGAAACGTTCGGCGAGCATCAATGGGAAGATACGGGAATTTTTAATTTTCTCAGGTATATGCCGGGAGAAATTCTCAAGAATCCGGATAATAATTTCATGACTCCTTCCGAAGTGGCGATGAATTATCTTCCTGTCGCAGAATTAGACGTTCATAATTTTATGTCATGGGCAGACGTTGAACGCGACCTCTCTGCATGGCTTTCCAATTCAATGCAATGGGAAGCGGCACACAAGCTTTATGAATTGGAACAAAAAGTTTTAGCGACCATGGATAAAGCACTCATCGAAGATTGGCGCAAACTTCAGACCTCCGACCATTTTTATTATATGTGCACCAAGTGGTTTAATGACGGCGATGTGCATAAATATTTCAATCCGTATGATTCACCCTATGACGCTTTCATTTCTTTTATGAATGTATTGAACGATTTAAAATTAAGATTGCAAACACCGGCTCTCTGCAAAGAGGAGGTGAGAGTATAAAACCTAAACCCTAAAACCTATAACCTATAACCTAATAAAATTATGGAAAAAGATATTTTTGAAAAATATAAAACATTCGTGATGATCGGCAAGCCGGGAAGCGGAAAGGGAGTACAGACAAAACTCCTTGCTGAAAAAAGCGGTTTCAAAACATTTTCTACCGGCGATAAGTTTCGCGAACTACAGAAAGCCGATACACCGCTCGGTCACAAAATTGCAGAAATTATGGATAAAGGAAGCTTGATGCCGTATTGGTTTGCCGCTTTTCTTTTTCAGGATGCGGTAATTTATCTTGAGGCAGAGGAAGGAATTATTTACGAAGGCGCAGCAAGAAAAGCACCTGAGGCAGAACTCTTTCATGACGTTATGACATGGCTCGGACGACCATACAAAGCAATATATTTAGATGTTCACGATGATGAAGTGAAAAGCCGTCTTATTAAACGTGCCGGTGTTGAAAATCGCGCTGATGACAACGAAGAAACAATTAAACATCGAATCAAAGTGTATCACGAAGAAGTTGTCCCCGCTGTCCACGTCTTCAAAAAACACGGAACAATCCTTGACGTAAACGGAGATCAATCAATCGAAAAAGTCCACGAAGAAATCTTGCGAATGATCGCCGAATCGGAATAAGATGAAAATGGTGTTATCCAAATGTTAATATTTGTCATTCCTGCCCGCGAGCAGGAATCCACGTTTAATAAAAATGAACGTGGATTCTGAATCAGGTTCAGAATGACGGTGAACAAGAATTTATGCCTATAATTATAAAATCACCAAAAGAAATAGAAATTTTACGGGAAGGGGGGAAACGCCTTTCTCATGTTTTGGATGTGGCTGAAAAAGCGGTTCGTCCCGGAATTACAACGAAAGAGCTTGATGAAATTGTTTATAAAACAGTCATCGAAATGGGGGATAAACCGGCTTTTCTTAATTACCAACCATACGGAGCAGATTTTCCGTATCCGGGAAGTATCTGCCTTTCTGTAAACGATGAAATCGTTCACGGACTCCCAAAAAAGAGTCGTGTTCTTGCAGAAGGCGATATTATAGGACTTGATATGGGAATTATTCATGAAGGCCTTATTACCGACAGCGCACGCACGGTAGCAGTAGGGGAGATTAGCGAGAAGGCGCAAAAGCTCATGGACGCCACAAAAAAAGCGCTGGAGATAGGAATTGACGCTATCAGAATCGGTGGACACGTCGGGGATGTCGGATACGCCATTGAAAAATTTGCGAGACCTCTCAAGTACGGAATAGTGAAGGAACTCGGAGGACACGGCGTTGGACGCGAAGTGCACGAAGACCCTTATATCCCGAATTTTGGAACCAAAAAAGGAATGGGTGCAAAATGGAAGGTCGGCATGGTTGTCGCCATTGAACCGATGCTCAACGAAGGGAAGAGGGGAATAGTCCTCGACCGAGACGGCTACACCTATCGCACCGCCGACCGCTCACTCTCCGCACACTTTGAACATACAATCGCCATCACCAAAGACGGAGTGGAAATACTCACAAAATAGTTTCTAATTATTTAATGTTTTTTGTCATCCCGTGCCTCGACACGAGATCCATTTCTTCATATCTAAACGTGGATTCTGAATCGAGTTCAGAATGACGACACGACGACAGATGGCGTCTCGTTTGTCATTCCGGGCGTGACCCGGAATCCATGTCGTACTGTTTAACGTGGATTCTGAATCGAGTTCAGAATGACGACGCGACAACAGACAGCGTCTCGTTTGTCATTCCGGGCTTGACCCGGAATCCATGTCGTACTGTTTAACGTGGATTCTGAATCGAGTTC
>CAIJYI010000009.1 GCA_903824855.1 uncultured bacterium
CATTATACACGGTTGAGGCAAAAAGTCAAGGACATAACGGACAGTGAAGGTTGTAGGGGGTAGGGATTAGGTTTTAGGGATGGACGGCGGACTACGTGGATTCTGAATCGAGTTCAGAATGACGACGAGATGGACGGCGGACTACGTGGATTCTGAATCGAGTTCAGAAGGACGACGAGAGGGACGGCGGACTACGTGGATTCTGAATCGAGTTCAGAATGACGACGAGGCGGACGGTGGACAAACGGTGGACTACGTGGATTCTGAATCGAGTTCAGAATGACGACGAGATGGACGGCGGACGGACGGCGAACTACGTGGATTCTGAATCGAGTTCAGAATGACGACGAGAGGGACGGGTAACGACAGACTACGAAAATTTGGGGTCGCACCGCGCGGACGAAGCGGAACGACCCCAAATTTTTAAGACAACACAACGCTCCAACACTTACCCTTTAAGGAGCTGGATTCCGGATCGTGATTCCTGTCTACCGGACGGGAAGGCAGAATGACGATGTGATACGGATATGATATTATATATAGTATGAAGAAGAAAAAAATTGATAAAAATTTTAAATCTAAAAGATCAGAAGCTTTAGAGGTTGAGGAGATTAAAGAGCCGATGTTTAGCGAAGGCGTGATGTCTACCGCTATTGCGATTCTCTTTTTTGTTCTCGCTCTCTTTTTTGTTTTGGCACCACTTTCTCGGGCCGGCGTGGCAGGCAACACGATATATACATCCTTGAAATCTCTCCTCGGAGTCGGTTTCTTTCTCCTCCCTTTTCTTTTTATTATGCTCGGAGTTTCGTATTTGAAATCTGCAAAACCCAATCTTGCGATGAGAAGTTTACTCGGCTCACTCCTTTTTATTTTTTCAGGACTCGGACTTCTTTCATTTCTCCCTTGGGAACGTTCGGGTGGTTTTCTTGGTGAAATATTTGCCTTCCCTTTCATAAAACTTTTCGATGTGTATTTCAGTGGTTTTGCACTTTTAGCTTTGCTCATAATTTCTTTCATTATTCTTTTTGATGCGGCACCGAGAATGGAACACTTCACAGCTTTTGCGGATATTTTATTTAGAAGAAAAAAAGATGAGGAAGCAGTCGAAGGATTGCCTGCTGTTCCGGAAATTAAAATTGCTGACAGTGGCAACGAGCAGTTGATTCAGGCACAGGAAACTATGGAAGAGTTCCCGACTCAGGAGGAGAAAAAGGAGCCGGCTTCGGGAGCACCTGTGACCCCCGGAATTTTTGGGTTGGCGAAGAAAAAAGAAATGGCGAATGAGAAAGAAAAGGAAAAAGAAAAAGATCGCGCGAAGGCAGAAGCAGCGAAGCTCGCGCAATATCACAATCGCACTTTTGTACCACCTCCCCTTTCCCTCCTCGAGGGAGATAAAGGAAAACCGGGTGTCGGCGATATCAAAGGAAATGCTAATACTATTAAAAGAACACTTCAGCAGTTTGGTATCAATGTTGAGATGGACGAAATTTCTGTCGGGCCTTCGGTGACGAGATACTCTCTCAAGCCTGCGGAAGGAGTAAAACTTTCTAAAATAAACGGTCTCCAAAACGAGCTCGCACTTTCTCTCGCGGCACACCCTGTGCGTATCGAAGCTCCGATTCCGGGAACGTCACTCGTCGGTGTGGAAATTCCAAATCACACGAAGACAACCGTCGGTATGCTTTCCCTCCTTTCGGGACCTGATTTCATCGGATCATCGAAACCTCTTTTTCTCGCTCTCGGTAAAAGTGTTGTCGGAAAACTGCATTATGGAAGTCTTGCAAAAATGCCTCACCTCCTTATCGCGGGTACGACCGGTTCCGGAAAATCTGTTATGGTGCACACGATGATCACTTCTCTTTTGTATAAAAATTCTCCGGAAAATCTACGACTCATTCTTATCGACGCTAAACGTGTCGAGCTTCCTTCATATAATGGTATCCCCCACCTTGCTACACCGTCAGTAATTACGAATGCAAAGAAAGCTATTCAAGCACTCGGATGGGCGGTCAAGGAAATGGATCGTCGATACGACATCTTGGAAACAATGAAGCTTCAGAACATTGAAGACTACCACAACGAGGTTCTTAATCCTTATCTAAAAAAACAGGCGGAAAGGAATGATAAGGCCGGTGCAAAACTTAAGGTGACGGGAATTGAAACGGAGGATATCGAGAACGAGGCGGATATCGCCGAGGAAGAAAAGAAAGCGACGGAAAAAGTCCCCGAGAGGATGCCCTACTTTATAATAGTAATAGACGAACTCTCCGACCTCATGTCTACTTATCCGAGAGAACTTGAAAGTTCCATTGTCCGTTTGGCACAGCTTGGTCGCGCTTCGGGAATACATTTAATCATCGCAACACAGAGGCCTTCCGTTGATGTTATCACCGGTCTTATTAAAGCGAACATTCCGACACGTATCGCCATGCGCGTTATCTCAAATATCGATTCACGAACCATTCTTGATATGAGTGGTGCGGAAAAATTACTTGGTTCGGGCGACATGCTCTATATGACGGGAGAATTGCCAAAACCGATTCGCCTTCAATCCCCTTTCATCAGCCGTGAAGAAATTAAAAAGGTGGTAAATTACCTCGTAGAAAAACACCGTGACGAATTGTACGATACTATTAGTATAGATGACATTGTCATTCGATCTGATGCACATAATTCTACCGGTTCAGATGACGGAGAGGAGGATCCACTGATTGAACAAGCCCGCGCAGAAGTAATTAAGGCTCAAAAAGCTTCTACTTCATTCTTACAACGACGACTTGGCGTCGGGTATTCTCGTGCTGCGAAGCTTTGTGACCTTCTTGAAGAAAAAGGCGTGGTTGGACCCGCAAACGGAGCAAAAGGACGAGAAGTTTTGATTAAGACTGATATGGCTGAATTTGGAATTGGAGCGGAAGATATAATAGACGAAGATAAGATTGATGAAATGGACGATATGGATGAAGAGAGCGACGAGACAGATAACGAGGGTGATACGGAGCCGGGTTTGAGCCGAGGGGATAGAATGATGCTGTAAAAGAGGTGTTAACTTTTAGGGACGAGACGACGACATAACGACTAGGTGACGACGAAATTTGGGGTCGCACCGCACAAACGAAGCGGAACGACCCCAAATTTTACAACGACGTATACGACAAACCGTAAAAAAACTAAAGCGAGTTAAAATTACAGTAAGACAATATTATGCAGACTACGATTAAGAAAGTTTTGGCGACGACGGGAATTCTCGTTCTTACGGGGGTTGTTTTTGGGTATTCATTTTTTCGATTGAAAGATTATATTGACGGACCGATTGTTGATATTTCTACGCCAAAAAACGGGCAGACTTTTACTTCCCCATTAATTGAGGTAAGTGGGAGTTCAAAGAACCTCTCCTTTTTAAACCTTGACGGAAGGAAGATTTATACCGATAAAGACGGAATTTGGACGGAAAAATTGCTTTTGCAAGACGGAGTTAATATAATAGAGGTCCGAGGTGTTGATAGATTCGGAAGAAAAAATGTGCAGGTGTTGCGAGTGGTGTATGACGGGACAAAACAGTAGAGTTCATCAAGTTCATCAAGTTCATCAAGGACGGATAACGAAGATAAGTAGGAGCTGTTAGCTTTTAGGGACGGGCGACGAGACGACTAGACGGACGAACTTGGCGGAGAGACCGCCTGCGGGGCGGACTCACCGCCAAGTTACGACAAACAATAACGGGAAATCATTTTATAGTTTAAACATTATTGGGTAACAACAGTAAATATTATGGCGAAGAAAAAAGAAGAATCGGAGAAAAGAGGGTCAAACACAAATGACGGAGTGGATGCGGCGATAAAAGCTATTCAGACAAAATTCGGTGAAGGCGCGATTATGAAATTGGGAGACAAACCAAAGACTGGAATCGACGCTATTCCGACCGGCTCGATAGGACTAGATCATGCACTTGGTATCGGAGGACTTCCTCGTGGTCGCATTATTGAAATATTTGGACCGGAATCTTCAGGTAAGACTACCCTGTCGCTTCATGTTATTGCTGAAGCGCAGAAGAAAGGCGGAATTTGTGCCTTTATTGATGCAGAACACGCATTGGACCCGGAGTATGCAAGAAGACTTGGTGTGAATATCAATGATTTACTCGTCTCACAGCCTGATACAGGTGAGCAAGCGCTTGAAATTACTGAAAGCTTGGTTCGCTCAGGAAAAATTGATGTCATCGTCGTCGACTCCGTTGCCGCCCTCACCCCAAAAGACGAAATTGAAGGTGAAATGGGTGCTCATCATGTCGGAAAACAAGCACGCTTGATGTCACAAGCACTTCGCAAACTCACCGCGATTGTCGACAAGAGTAAAACACTTGTTATCTTCATCAACCAAATTCGTATGCAAATCGGTGTTATGTTCGGCAATCCTGAAACAACGCCGGGAGGAAAGGCTCTTAAGTTTTATACTTCCGTACGTCTTGATATTCGACGCATTGCCCAGATTAAAAAAGGTGAGGAAGTCATGGGAAATCGTACTCGCGTGAAGGTTGTGAAAAACAAAGTTGCGGCTCCCTTCCGCCAAACTGAATTCGATATTATGTACAACGAAGGTATTTCCAAACAAGGCGAAATTATTGCGCTCGGAGAAAAATATGAAGTGTTGCAAAAATCCGGCTCCTCATACAAATATGGAGACATCGCACTTGGACGCGGATATGACGCAACGAGAATGTTCCTTCGCGATAAAGCGAACAAAAAAATAGCTGATGAAATTCTCAAAGAAATAGTTCAAAAAATGGAAGAAGAAGTGACGAAGGCTCGAGAAGCGATGGATGAAGGACTTTAGACGAGGCGTTAGCTATTAGCTGTTAGCTTTTAGGAAAACGACGATAAAAAAGCAACCCGAGGTTCGGGTTGTTTTTTGGTCGCGATAATTTAAGGGGTTCAGAAACCGGATTGGTACGACGGCTGTGGGGTTTTTTTGACAAAATCTGCGGTGAGCCACACTAACAGTACGATAATAGAGATAAGGAAAATTCGGACTGTTGTTTCTGTGGTAAAAAAGGCATTGACGAAAAAATTATAACTGGCGAGAGGATTGGAGAGTGACGGAGAGTTGGCGATGACATTGGGGATGGAAATAGCGGAAAAAGATTCTTTGAGGATTGCAAAAAGCATCAGCAATTTCATTGCAGTCGGAGAGGTGAGTTTTCGAAATGCCCAGAGAACATATACCCTTCTCATTATTCTTTTTGATAAGTTTGTCATAAAAGATTAGTTCATCAAGTTCATCAAGTTTGTAAAGTTCATAAAGTTCGACGACGCTGTCCGTACTTTAAAACTTGATGAACTTGATGAACTTATTTATTTCACTAAATAATAAAACTACATGCAACACTATTTACCCCCGACCTGCACCGCATAAAGTTTTTTTAAAGCTTGTTTAGCTCTGAAGACTCTGGTTTTCACGGCGCCGAGGCTCTCCCCTTCCATGTCGGCTATTTCTTGTTCTTTGTATCCCATAATGAAATGCAGATGAAGGACACGGCTTAAGTTTTTCGGCAGATTTGATAAAAGCGAAGCGGCAAGATCGCGGATTTCCATTTCTTTTGATTCGTTTTCTTTTCCGGAAAGATTGTATAACATTTCATCTTCCAAATAGACGCGTTTACCTCCAATCTTTTTTCGTTTCTGGTGAAAGGTATAGCAGGTATTGATAAGAATCTTATAGGCCCAGGAGCTAAATGAAGCCCCCTCCTGAGGTTGAAACCTCCCCGCATTCAAGTATATTTTAGTAAATGTTTCTTGAACGACATCCTCGGAATCTTCGTTATTGTGAAGGACGCTATTGGCTTTTCTTAAAAAGGCATCCTCGTACCGCGAAACGAGCACTTCAAAGACAGCAGGACGTTTTAACGAAAGTTGCAGTAACTCTTGGTCTGTTAATTCATGTTCTTTCTCCATTTTTCCTTTCTTTATTATATTACTATAGTAGGACAGAAAAGGTTACTAGTAAAGGCGACGTTCGCCGTTTCGTTCTTTTCCCTTTTTCGGTGTGCGCACCGAAGGATAAGCGACCGCACTCATAACCCGGGAAAAGAACGAAACGGCTCACTAACGTGGCGGCACGACGAGACGAACGACGAGACGAACGACGTGGCGGACGACGAGACGAGACGGGTCATGACGCTGCGGCGCATGCACGACGGGGGGTAATCAAAGTTATAAAATGCGACAGCGTAAAATTAATGCGCGCCTGCCGGTAAGAACTTGATGAACTTTATAACTTGATGAACTTGATGAACTAGCCCGAAAGTGCGGGAGGTTTTGACATTCTTACTTATTTTGAGTAATATAGCCCTATGCTTGAATATAACGAAATTGTGCCTAAAAAGGCCATTATAATGGACGGTCAACCTTACGAGGTTCTGTCTTCACATGTTTTCCGGATGCAAATGCGCAAACCGGTTAACCAAACGAAGCTTAAAAATATCATTTCGGGTAAAGTTACCGAACATTCTTTCCACCAGTCTGAAAAGGCGGAGGAAGCGGAAATCGAGACAAAAAATATCAAATATTTGTACGAAAATCGTGGCGAATACTGGTTCTGCGAAGAAAAAGATCCTTCAAAACGTTTCAAATTAGACGGACAAATTTTTGGAGACGGAGCGAAATATATCAAACCGAATACACTTGTCGAAGCCATGCTTTTTGATGAAGAATATATCGGAGTTCGCCTTCCTATCAAAGTTGAATTAAAGGTTATTGAAGCAGCTCCGGCAGTTAAAGGAGATACCGCAACCGGCGCCAGCAAGACGGTTAAAATGGAAACAGGACTCACCCTTAATGTTCCCCTCTTCATCAATGAAGGAGATGTTTTGAGAATCAATACGACAACCTGCGAATATACAGAACGCGTGGACAAAAAATAATAAGTATCTGTTAGGTTTTATCTTTTAGGGATTAGAGGCGAACAGCAAACGACGACAAAAATTTAAAAATCCGGCTTTCCTTGAGGAAGTCGGATTTTTATAATTTGACAAAATATACTATTTACGATATAATATAAATACATTGAAATTGGTTATTTAAAAGGAAGGTGACAATATGTCATCATTATTAGTAGGAAAATTAGCTTTATCTTTAGCTTTATTTTTGTTCATTTCATTTTTTACAATGATAGCAGTTGTGTACAATAAGACCCATATCATCAAACACCTCGGTAAATTCAATACTGAAAAATATGATGATTTCGTTTGTGGGTTCTCAATTTTAGTTGCTTTAATCATCGCGGTTGCTGTTTTTGTTCTTCATTAACAAATATCGAATTTCTAAGCGCCTCTTATATGGGGCGTTTTTTGTGATATCTTTCTTGCAATATGATTCAATTTTGGTATAGTTTGGGAAAAGTTCTTTTGTTTTGGGAGAGTGAAAATGAAACGATATGTTTTAACAGGTGGGCCTTGTGCGGGGAAAACTACGGTTTTGGAAATACTTAAAAAGCGCGGATTTTCAGTAGTTCCGGAAGCTGCGCGGGATATTATCGAGAAAAATACTGCAAACGGAGGTGATGTTTTACCGTGGAAAAACCTGCAAAAGTTTCAGGATACTACTGTGTGGATTCAATTTTGGCGGGAATTATTCTCTAAGCCTTATGGGATATTATTTCTGGACCGTGGAATTGTTGATCCTGTTGGATATTGCGCCGTATTCACCGCGAATGTTCCAAAAATTACGAGATGGTTTGGAAGAAATCGCTATGAGAAAATTTTTCTTTTGGATTTATTGCCGGATTACATGGCTGACGAATCACGAAAGGAAGATCGCGAAATGGCGAAATTAATTCACGAGGAATTACGAAAAGGATATATTTCTTACGGATATGAAGTGATACAAGTCCCCTTCTTAACGCCGGAAGAACGGGTGGAGTTTATACTTCGGAGTTTGTAAAGTTCATCAAGTTATAAAGTTCATCAAGTACGGACTACGTGGATTCCGGATTATATCCAAAATGATGAGAAAGACGAGTATCAAAATATAGAATTTAATCTGACTTTCATAAAGAAGGTCAGATTTTTATTTTCGATTGCAAAAATCATAAACAACGTCGAAAGAAGTCAATCCTTGATAAACTTGATGAACTAAAAAAGTAAGGTCCGACCTTCCTGGGAAGGTCGGACCTTACTTTTTTGTTTTATCTTCCTACGAATGGGAGGAGTCCCATAAAGCGGGCGTTTTTGATGGCGAGAGCGAGTTTTCGTTGATTCTTGGTGCTCGTTCCTGTTTTCTTTCTTGAGGTGATTCTTGCGTACGGATCAAGAAATTTCTTCAAAAGCTCCACGTCTTTGTAGTCGATGTGCTTTATATTATTAGAAGCAAAGTAACATGGCTTCTTTTCTCGTTTTTGTGTCATATTTCCAAACATTAAAATGGTATTTCGTCTAAATTAATTTCTTCATCAGGATACTGGATTGTGTCCATTTCCTGCTTTTGGTTCATTTGAGGCTTAGCATTTCCTTGTCCTTGTGCGGGAGATGAGGATTGTCCTCCTTGTCCCGGTGTCGGTTTTGGTCCAAACTGCACTCGATCAGCAATTATTTCCGTTCGAAAATGTTTTACGCCATCTTTGTCCCAGCTTCTTGTTGTCATGCGACCTTCAACTAAGACAGAACTGCCTTTTATTAAATATCGAGCGACATTTTCAGCTTGTTGTCCGAATACCACAATATTATGATAATCAGTTCCCTCTTGCCTTGCTCCGGTCTTGTCTTTCCAGACACGATTGGTGGCTACCGAGAAGGAGGTGACTTTACTGCCATTAGGAATGGCCTTCATCTCAGGATCTCTTGTTAAATTACCGATGACAATAGCTTTGTTTAAATACATGCAAATTTTTGCTAACTTATAATACTCACCGACGCCGTAATTTCTGGAACAAATCCATAATGACGGTAGTGTAACAGTCGAACGACGACGTGGATTCCGGGTCAAGCCCGGAATGACGAGTGACGGACGACTGACTAAACAGTGAGTGGTGAATTTATTCGATAACTAATCCTTCGAGTTCTTTGTCGAGCTCCACTTCGTTTACTATTTCTTTTGGAGCTTCTTCTTTTGTTTCATCCTTTACGGCAACCTTTGCAATCGGTTTGCTGTTGAATGAAGGTCTTTTAATGAGCGTATTCTCGCGAATGGTTTTGATGATAGTGAAGCGCAGTACGTTTTCAAGAGCCTCAATGGACTTCTTGATTGTCGCTACTGTTTTAGGATCGCCATCAAACTTCACCCATCCAAAATACGCGTTTTCAAACTTCGTTTTCTTGTTTGAAAAAACTTTGAACATTGGATAAGCCAAAGTGATAAGTCTTGGGTCCTCATCTGAGAACACCGTGCCACCAGCTTTTGCGATTTGTTCCTTAATAAGTCCAACTTGGGTAGCTAAATCAGCTTCCTGTACAAAAGGAAGTAATAAATAACCTACCTCGTAGACGCGAAGCTCAGGTTCGAGCTCCAAATTTTCCTCGTTTTCCATGGGCGTATACTAGCAGAGAAAACGGGTTTACGCAAGGTTTGCACCGTTTAACCAAAACAAGGCCTAAATTAGGATATAGAGAATGAACGGAGGGCATTTTGTACCATAGCTTCCCTTACGGTTTCAAAATCTTGGTTGCGAATTTGAGCTATCGCTTTTACTACTTCTTCAACATATATCGGCTCATTTCTTTTTCCTCGGTACGGCGCGGGTGCAACATAGGGGGCGTCGGTTTCTGAAAGGAGTTTTTCTAAGGGGGCGTATCTTACCGTTTCGTCATAATTTCTGGCGAAGGTAAGAACTCCTGTAAAAGAGATGGTGAAATCAAGGTCAAAGTATTTTTTTGCAGTTTCAGGGCTTTCCGAGAAGAAATGAATATTTCCTCGTAATTTTTCTCCAAATTCATGTTTTTTGGAATGGAGGATTTCAAGAATATCCGGATGGGCATCACGGCAATGAATCATTAACGGAAGATTTGATGACACAGCGAGATTAAGATGTTTTTCAAAAAGTGCAGTTTGTCGTTTTTTCTCTTCTTCCCTTTTCTCTTCAGGAACTCTTGAATAATCGAGCCCGCATTCTCCGATGGCGACGACTTTTGATTCCTTTGCTAATTTTTTATAAAAATTTTCATCAAATAATTCTTCATCACTATCGGTCGGATGAAGTCCGATGGCAGCAAAAATTCCCTCATTTTTGTGGGCAAGAACAACGGCATCTTCAGACATCTTTTTGTCAGTGCCGACGACGACAGACCAAACAGAATTTTCTTTCATTCGCAATAAAGTTTCTGCACGATCAAGGTCAAAACGGGTATCATTTACATGTGAGTGTGAATCAAAAAATTTTGGCATGTTTTTAATTGTTAAGTGTTAGATGAGCGATGGATAAGATTAGTATAGCTGAAAATTTTCCTTTTTGCATTATTTTTGATTTTTTTCTCAAAGTGAGTACAATACAATGGACGAAGTAAAAGTTATAAACCTAATGAAACTATTTTTTTATGCAGTGCATTATTTTAGCCGCAGGACGTGGTACACGAATGAAAGAACTGACTGAGAATACGCCGAAACCGATGATCAAAATCATAGACAAACCTCTTTTGGAACACAAAATAGACATGTTGCCTGATTGTGTTGATGAAGTTATTTTGGTTATAGGATATCTTGGCTCACAAGTTGAGGAACATTTCGGCTCCGAATGGAAAGGAAGAAAAATCTCGTATGCCTATCAAGAAGAATTGAATGGTACCGGAGGCGCGGTTCATCAGGTGAAAAATCTGGTGAAAGGAAAATTCCTTGTGACGATGGGAGACGACCTCTACGGAAAAGAAGACCTCACTGCTCTTGCCGGTGAAGACATGGCGGTATTAGCAAAAATGATGCCGAATCCTTTTTCAGCGGGTATTTTACATACCGACGAGCAAGGAAATCTTCTGGAAATTATTGAAAAAACAGCGATTCCGGAAATTGGTTTGATGAATACCGGAGCATACGCACTCACACAAGATTTTTTTGAATATGAACTCGTCCCGATAAGCGATACCGAATTCGGACTCCCTCAAACACTCGCCTGTATGACAAAAAAATATCCTGTTAAGGTTGTCTCCGCGAATTTATGGCTCCAAGTAGGAAAACCGGAGGACATCCCAAATGCAGAAGTTTTCCTAAGAGATTACGATAATCTTTAAATTTAAAGCATATAAAAAAAACAATCCGTTTCTGCCAAGTGGCGGAAGCGGATTGTTTTTGTTTTTTGAATTTTAGATTTTTTAACTTCCTAAGAAATTATAGATTTCAGCGACCCCGAGACCTTTTACTATCGCGTGAACAACGAGCCATGCGGCGAGTGAAATACACAAACCTAATACTACATTGAAAAAGATTTTATGAGCACTGCTTATACCACCAGGATTTCCTGCTGATGAAAGATATAACCACCCAGCCCAGGCGAAGGAGATGGCGGCGAATGGGATGGCGAGGACGAAGAGGAGGAAATTCATGAGGCGTTGGATAAGAGCCATGAAGGCTTCGAAATCACATTCCATAGGGTCAGCGCCTTTTCCACATTGGACCAATCCTTCTGTTGGTTGGGATGGTGGGGGTGTGGTAATAGAAGCGGTGGGGGCCGCTTGAGGAGAACAGCAAGATTTGCCTTGATCTGCACCCGTACAGCTACCGAGAGTAGTAAATCCCGCGCAACCGCCAACCATACAAGTTCCGTTCGGACATCCGTTTGATGCAGGAGGTGGAGGAGTGCCCGGGAGGGTGTCGGGAACACAACAGTATCGTGGCTGACAAATCGGGTCGTTGGCATCATGATAGCCCGGAGCACATACTTGTATTCCACAAGAACCGGATCCCCCACCACACACCTGTGCTCTAACATCTTTTGGAAGGAAGGTGAGCGATGATAGTGTTAAGAAAGCAAAAAGAATGAGAGTGGAGAAAGATAACGCTCCACTTACATATTTGCCGAGAGTTTTTAATTTCTTCATAGGTATATAATACTACAAAATGAAAAAATTAAGTAATTTATTTGTGGACAGGGCGACGTTCGCCGTTTCGACCTTTTCCCTTTTTCGGTGGGTGCACCGAAGGATGGGAGACCGCTTCCATAACCCGGGAAAAGGACGAAACGGCTCACTAACGTGGCGGCACGACGAGACGAACGACGAGACGAACGAACGACGAACTTGGCGGAGAGACCGCCTGCGGGGCGGACTCACCGCCAAGTTACGACAACACTGCGATTTATTTTCTTGGGAAGAGAGGGGTTTCTAATTCTTTTGTGGAGAAGGAAATAGGGGTTCCGTTTTCTTCAAATTGACCACCGAGAAGAGATTTTATTTTTTCTGAAGTTTCGGGAAGGAATGGGGAGAGCATGTTGGTAATAACACTGATTCCGTATAAAAGATTTACTAAAATGGCTTCGGTTTTAGCTTTGTCGATTTTAACGAGTTTGTAGGGTTCGTAGTCGGTGATGTAACCGTCGAGTCTTTTTATGAGTGTCCAAATAGTGTCGGTTGCTTTGGTGAGTTCGTATTTCTCCATATGCTCGTGGTAAGCAGGAAGTATTTCTTCGTTGATATAATAATTCAAAGGGACTCCCGGGGTATCTTCCACTCCGGAGACTGTTTCGATTTTTCTTTTCAAAAGCACTTCAACATCCTGATTCATCACCACTTTTCCTTCAAAATATTGACCAGTCATCTTCAGAACTCGGGAGACAAGATTTCCTATACCGTTGGCGAGATTCGCGTTGTAACTTTCCAGGAATTTGGCATCAGTGAAATCGCTGTCTTCAAAAGGAGAAATATCACGCGCAAAAAATGAACGGAGAGCTTCTTTTCCGTGTTTTTCAACATATTCTTTCGGATCAACAACGTTGCCGATTGATTTGGACATTTTCTTTCCTTCCGAGGTAATAAATCCATGCACAAGTATTTCGCGAGGAAGCGCAAGCCCCGCGGATAAAAGCATTGCCGGCCAAAGAAGAGCGTGGAATCGGAGAATATCTTTTCCGATGACGTGCACATCTGCCGGCCAATAAGTATCAAAAAGAGACGAATCTTCCCTTCCATACCCGAGCGCTGAAATGTAGTTAGCGAGAGCGTCACACCAAACGTACATAATTTGTGAAGGGTCGCCGGGGACAGGAATTCCCCACGGAATCTGCCCTTCCGGTCTTGAGAAACTCACGTCAGAAATTCCCTCAGTAAAGAGTGAGAGTATTTCATTTTTTCTGGTTTCCGGAATTATGTGGATTTCGTTAGATTCGATTTTTGCTTTTACCGCATCGGCATATTTTGAAAGTTTGAAAAAATAATTTTCTTCCTCAATCTTTTCCGGTGCAACGCCGTGGTGAGGACATTTGCCGTCCACTAAATCTTTTTCGGTAACATACGCTTCGCACCCGACACAATATAATCCGGTATATTTCGATTTATAAATATCACCTGATGCGGAAAGTTTCTCCCAAAGAGCTTTCGCTCCCGGCCAATGGGCTTCTTTGTCGGAAGTTCGAATAAATGAACTGTATGAGGAATCCATTGAATCGTAAAATTTTCGGAAAGTCTCGGCATTCTCGTCTACGAATGATTGAACGGATTGTTTTTTGCTTTCTGCTGTACGGCTGATTTTTGTGCCATGCTCATCGGTACCGGTAAGAAAAAAAACATCGAAACCATTGTTTCTCTTGTATCTTGCTATGACGTCGGCAATAAATTCTTCATAGACATGTCCGACGTGAGGAGCGGCATTCGCATAAGCGATGGAGGTGGTAATATAAAATTTTTTTTGTGGCATAATCGTTTTTTTTAACCGGATGTTGTTTTTCTTTTTTCGAGGTCGTTGACTAACTCCATGAGCACGGCAGCAAGTGGAACGGAAAGAATGAGACCCATAAAACCACCGAGTTGTATGCCGATAATAAGACCGAGAATGACGAGGATAGGCGGAACGCCGACAACTTTACGGACAACAACCGGATAAATAAGGTGATTTTCAAACTGTTGAATGAGAATATAAAGCCCAACCGTCATAAAACCGAGAGAGGCACTATCAGTGAAGGCAATCATAACGGCGGGAATTGCCGAGAGTGTCGGACCAAACACCGGGATAAGCTCAAAGACGGCGGCAATGAAAGCCAAGAGAAAAGCTTGTTTAACGCCGAGGATGAGGAGACCGAGATAAACCAATACCCCGACCATCACACCGAGAAGAATCTGACCCTGCATCCATTTCCCTATTTTGTGTTGAGAACGATACCACAAATCAATGATGTATTTTTCATTTTTTTGAGGAACGATAATTTTCAAAAAGTTTTCAATACCCTTTTCCTGAACAGCAAAATAAAAAGAAAGAACTAAGACGAGAACAAAATTGAATACTCCTTGAAAAATTCCGCCCAGAGCTTGAGTAATATTTCCAACAGAAGCAGAACCACCCGCACCTTGGGCCGGAGTGAATCGAGAGGTTAAATTTTGAAGGATGGCTTTGTAGTCGAGTACTTCAGGCCATGGATTCCATTTATCGAGAAAGTTAAAATATTGTGGCAAAGAAGCAAAGAATTGCGAAAAATCCTGAAGGAGAGGAGGAAGGAAAAAGTAAAAAATACTTCCAAAGAGCCCGATAAAGAAAAGATAGACCAAAATAACAGCCGGAATACGCGGAATTTTTTTCCGAATAAACCATTTTGTAGCCGGCTCAACGGAAGATGCTAAAACGATGGAAGTGAGAATGACTAAAACCAGGTCTGAGAGACGGTAGAGTACGTAAAAAAGGACGAGAACGAGAATCGTCTTTATGATGGTACTAACACTAATATTTACGATAATATCCCCTTTATTGTCTTTCATTTGAGGACATTATATCACACTTATTTGAATCGATAAAGTGTGTGTTTTATGGCACAACCTTAGTTCCCTCATTCCCCACTCCGGGATCAGTCTTAGTGATGACGGTAGTAACGTCGGCTGATGTCACAGAAAGTTCGGTATTTGTAAATTTGTCCGTTCCTGTAATAACAGCGGAAGATAAAAGTGTTGGTCTTGTTTGAACCTGTGAAAGCCCCGGAAGTAACGCAACTTGGAAAGCGACCATTTCAGCCTCGTTTTCGGCATATCCCGTAGCCGACGGAATACTTCCAATTTTCCACGTTATCGTATGGTTTACCGCATTGTAAGTTAGAGGAGCTCCTGTCGGGAATATTTTCCCGGTAAATCTGACGGCAACCGGAAGTGTTGCGGTAACAACAGCGTTTGAAACATCATTTGATGTATTAATGACTTTCCAATTGATAGTGTAGGTTGTTTCATTTCCTACTTGAGGAGGAATTGGTCCGGTGTTGGCAAAAGGATCACCAAAATAAGTTCCATAAGATGAAATCCCCAGCAATGTTTCCACTTTAATCTTTTTTTCAGAAGAGAATGTTACAGCTTCGGGAACATTGTTTTCATCAATTCGTTTTCCTTGCACTCGGGTCGTTACGGTAATTTCAGGGTTTTTATAAATATTTTCAGAGGTAAACGGCTTTAACGAGAATAAAAATTTAGCCGTTCCTTTTTCTCCCGGTGCGAGTGATGACAAAGAGGAGATGACTCTTTTATCCCAAAAAATAGTATTTTTTAAAGAATCATACAGCCCGTCCATTTGAGGAATGACGGTGTTTTTATCGATTATGTTTCCTGTTATTGAGACTTCTATCTGATTTTCAATAATTTTGTTTGTCAGACTGTTCATCCATTGAAGATCAATTTCGACTTGTTTATTTGCGTTTATTACAGCATTTTCACTGTTAAAATTATTAACCAAAGTAACAATTCCCAGGAATGGCTTTTTGATAGTTACTGTTGATTGAGAATCTGCATAGAGTGTTCCTAAAGTTAGTGGGTCTCCGGAACTTCCAGAACCGGCAAAAACATGAAACACTTTTGACTGGTCGCTTTCCCCTAATAGTGTTCCTGTTATTTGAATTTGTTTTTCGTCGCCTAAACTCAAATCGCCGAGAGCCCAAACGTTATTACCAAATGACGGTGGCGGAACAGCTTTCTTAAAAACATAACCTGTCGGATAAGTGATTTTAATAAGTGAATCCTTAACAACGGCTGCGGAATTTGATTTTATATCAACGCCAACAATAAAATCTTGCCCGGGAATCGTTTCCTTCAACATTGTTGTAGTAAAGGATAACGGCGGATTAGTAAGTGTCAGTGTAAATTTCTTTGTTTTAGTAAAAACGGCACTCCCTCCTTCAATACTATACTGCACGGTGAAATTTATGTCTTTCGTGTCATTTTCTTGGCCCAAAATTAGGGCTTTAACTGTTTCTGTTCGCAATTCTCCCGGATTGATATCCTCGAGAGTCTTCACGGTGCGAGTTAAAGTTTCACCCGGATTGCTCACATATTTTGAACCGATTGGGAAATCCGTTGTAATTTTAACATTGTTGAGAGCGACTGTATTTTTATTTTCAATCATTACTTGAACGGAAAGCTCGTCTCCCCCCTTCAAAGAAACAGGGCCGGAAACTTCGATGTTCACGTTGTTCGGAGAAACAACAATTCTTTTACTGAAAAGTGAATATCCCGCAATCGCGATGGCGATAAGAAAAAAAACAATAGAGAAAAAGAAAAATTTCACAAAAGGAGAAGGTTCCACTTTTTCTACGGGCTTTTTGTATTCAAGAGAACCGCCCCAACTTTCGGTTTGGCTGATTTTCTTTGGGTGTAAGACGGTGCGTTCCTTCTGCTTTATTTCACCCTCCCTAGAATAAAGTTTTTTTTCAAGTTGATTAATCAGGTGGGATTCATTCTCTGCCCTTTCTTCCGCACTATTTAAGTCATTATTTTCCATATTGACATTATAGCAAATATGAAGGAAAAAATGAAAACAATCTGGGGAAACAGGGAGGTTATAGGTGTTAGCTTATAGCTTATAGCTTATAGCTTATAGGTTTTAGGTTTTAGGGTTTAGGGTCGGACGGACGTGGATTCTGAATCGAGTTCAGAATGACGACGGATGATGACGAATGACGACGGATGAATACGGACGACGACGGATGAATACGGACGACGACGAATGACGACGACAGACGAAGACAGGCGGCGACGAATGACGACGGATGAATACGGACGACGACAGACGAAGACGGACGGCGACGGACGGCGACGAATAACGACGGATGACGACAGACGAAGACGGATGATGACGAATGACGGCGACAGACGAAGACGGACGGCGACGGACGAGAAAAAAACAAGAAAAAAAGTTGGGTAAATACAATTACAATTGCGATTCTTCTAGGGCTCGGTTAATTTCTTTTAGGGCTTCCCTTCTGTGTGGGACAAATTGCGTCATCATCTCCTTCGAGATTTCTGCATGAGTAAAAACGGATAATGAAGGATTTTCTCCGATGTAGCCGAGTGCTGATAAAATTTTGAAGGCGGCAAGTGTTTCAAATTGTTGAAGTTCTAAGGTGGTAAATTTTTCCTCGTTCAAAAAAACCGTAAGTTTTTTCAATTCGCGATAAAGTTCTGAATTCTCCTCTTCTCCATGAATAAAGCGGCCAACAAGAAGAAGAATTCCTGCGAATATTTTTGTTTTTCCCTGAGACTTTAGAGGAGAAAAAGAAATAATTTCTTCGGCGTCCGTGAGTCGCCATGATGTTTTTCCTCTGATAAGCGAAAATCGCGAATAGGAATAATCACGCAAAGAATAACGAAGTTTTGAATTAATTTTTCGTGCAGATTGAGCGTGGGCACTAATCATACCCAACTCATCAGTAAAGATGAATACCAATTTATTTGCTTCGCCGAGTTTTGCGGAGCGAAGAATAAAACCGTTCGTGTTATAAACATGATATGACATAAAAAGATGACCAAAATTACGTTTGATGAATGCAGACAAACAGTGAGCGTCGGGATATTTAAGTATATCAAATTAAAAAATAAATGCTTTGTCTTATTTCCTGACTTTGATGTATAATGTCTATTATGCAATTTAGTAATCCAGATGACAACATACGCGAATTCGGAGTAAAACCCGGCCAAAAAATTGTAATTTTTGGATCCGGTTCGGGCGGACACACCCTTGCTGTTGCACGAGCAATGAAAGGAACGGGGACTATTTATGGGATTGATTCTCGCAGTCAATCTGTGGAAAAACTACGAAAAGAAGCGGCGGAACGTCATTTTATGAATGTCAGGGTTGTAGGAGGAAGTGTGGAAAAATTAGGAGGTAGCACCATGTCACCGCTTTCAGCCGACTCTGTTATTATTCCCGATACTTTATTTTCTGCAAGCAATAAACTTGGTGTTTTTAAGGAAGCCGAGAGAATTCTCAACTACGGAGGAAGACTTCTTGTTGTTGATTGGATCGCTTCATTTAAAGGCGCAGGACCTCAACCGGAACACGTGGTTACCGAAGAAATGGCGCTTAATCTTGCGAAGGAAGCGGGTTTTATTTATGAACATCGGTTTTCCGCCGGAAGCTATCACTATGCTCTCATTTTCCACAAACCAAGACCGAACAGGTAATGGGTTTTAGGTTTTAGGTTATAGGTTATACGGACGGACGTGGATTCTGAATCAAGTTCAGAATGACGACGACGAATGACGACGGACGGCGACGAATGACGACAGACGAAGACGAATGACGACGGACGGCGACGAATGACGACAGACGAAGACGAATGACGACGGTCGCCGACGAATGACGACGAATGACGACGAATGGCGACGGACGACGACGGACGCCGACGAATGACGACGGACGGCGACGGACGGCGACGAATGACGACGGACGAAGACGGACGGCGACGGACGGCGACGAACGAAGACGGACGGCGACGAATGA
>CAIJYI010000010.1 GCA_903824855.1 uncultured bacterium
CAAAAATCCATTAGGGGATCGTCTAACGGTAGGACAGCAGCCTTTGAAGCTGTTAATCTAGGTTCGATTCCTAGTCCCCTAGCCATAAAAAAAACTCACCTGTTTATTTCAGGTGAGTTTTTTTATGGCTAGGGGAAGCGAGTGAACTTCTTCACTCGCGTCTAGGAATCGAAGCCTTTTTCATTATTTATGAACGGGGAAGGACGCCCCGAGAATAAATTGAAAAACGGATACTGTCCTCGTAGAGGAAGATACTCCCAGTATCCTAGCAATATAAAATTCGTTCACATTTATTGTGGACGAATTTTTTTGCGCTGGGTACTGTTAGGTTGTTATTGTGCGGCACCGCTTCTAAAAGGCGGTTTATTGCCAAAAACTAGCTATTTTTCCGTTTTATGTTCTATTTTTTCTTATCCCCATATATTTTGGCTCTAATTTTGTTTATTCGGTAAAATGGGGGTATTGAGTCTGAAGTTTTAATAATTGCCGAAAAATCAAAATTGTTTGTTAAATTGCTTGGCGGGAAACCCCAGTCTTTAAATCAGTTTTGTTTTAGGCCTTTCGATTGGTTCTATTTCTGTTTATTTTAACATGAGTAAGAAAATCCAAAAGTCAAAAGGCGATAAATCACCAAATATTACCAGTGAAGTAAATCCTGTATTGGAAAAAGTTTGCAAAAGTTGTAATGGAAAAATGATTGAGAGGAGGGGTAATCGAGGTTTATTTTATGGTTGTTCTAATTATCCTAAATGCCACTATACTGAACCTAAATAGTAGTTTCTGTATTGATTGTAAATTTATTCTCGCTTCATACGTTTTGGCAATAAAAACACCGGCAATAATATGCGGGTGTTTTTATATGGCCGGGTGCTATAAGAAACCCGCCCGCCCTATGTCTATTGTCTGTGTTTTTTCTTTTGTTATTTGTGGTATAATTACTTCCTATTTATAATAATTAAAAAGGGGGTTTTTATTGATTATTCTCATAATAATAAATTTATGGAACAACAGAAGATTTCTACGGAACGTAAGGAAAATTCGTTGGAGCGCGATTATCCTCTCGAAAAAGTGAGAAATATCGGCATTATTGCCCACATTGATGCCGGTAAGACTACCGTGTCTGAACGTGTGCTCTATTATACGGGGGAAACTCATAAAATCGGGGAAGTTCATGAGGGAGAAGCGGTGATGGATTGGATGGATCAGGAACAGGAACGCGGTATTACCATTACTTCTGCTGCGACCACTTGTTTTTGGACACCGACCTATGAAAAGGGAGATAAGACAAAAACGAATCGCATTAATCTTATCGACACTCCCGGGCATATTGATTTCACCATTGAGGTGAAGCGTTCACTTCGGGTACTCGATGGTGCTGTCGTTGTTTTTGACGGAGTTGCCGGTGTTGAGCCACAATCTGAAACCAACTGGCGTTATGCCGATGAAGGAAAAGTACCGCGCATTTGTCTCATTAATAAATTGGATAGAATGGGTGCTTCTTACGAGCGTTCCTTCCAAAGTATTCAAGAACGTCTCACAAAAAACTCGGTGCGCATGCAGTTGCCGATTGGACAAGAATCAAAGTTCTCGGGGGTTGTTGATTTGCTTGAAATGAAAGCATATCTTTTTGGAGGAGAAAAAGGAGAAAATCTTACGGAAATTCCCATTCCTGATGACATGGTTTCTGACGCAGAAAAATATCATGAAGAATTGATTGCTAAAATAGTTGATGAAGATGAAGAGCTTTCTTCCGATTATATTGAAGGAAAAATTCCTTCCCTTGATGTGTTAAAAAAGACGCTTCGCGGTGCCGTTATTTCGAATAAAATTGTTCCGGTGTATGCAGGGTCGGCTTTGAAAAATAAAGGTATTCAACAAGTGATTGATGGAGTTGTCGATTATTTGCCGAGTCCTCTTGATATTCCGTCGCCAACGGGGATTGATCCGATTACGAATAACGAAACCGTTCGTAAAGTTGCCGATGATGCTCCGATGTCCGCTCTTGCTTTTAAAGTCGTCAACGATCCGCAGGCAGGGCAACTCGTTTATGTTCGAGTCTATTCCGGAAAATTGGAAACGGGTACGGTCGTATATAATGCTTCAAAAAAGAAACGAGAAAGAATCGGGCGAATATTGCGAATGCATGCCGATAAAAGAGAAGAGGTTAAAACCGTTTATGCAGGAGAAATAGCCGCTCTTATCGGGCTGAAAACCGCTTCTACTTCCGATACTTTGTGTGACGAAAAAAATCCGATTATTTTTGAGAAAATTGTGGTACCGGAACCGGTCATTTCGATGAGTATTGAGGCAAAAACAAAAGCAGACCAGGAGAAAATGAATTTGGCGATTTCCAAACTTTCCGAAGAAGACCCGACCTTTCGCGTGTCTATTGATCCTGAAACTTCCGAAACTATTATTGCCGGAATGGGAGAACTTCATCTTGAGATTATGTTGGAAAGAATGAAACGAGAATTTGGAGTTGAGGTAAATTATGGAAAACCACAGGTTTCTTATCGCGAGACAATTCTTGGAGAAGGGGAAGCTGAAGGAAAATTTATCCGACAGTCCGGTGGCAAAGGACAGTACGGCCATGTAAACATTCGAGTTAAACCGCTTGATAAATCAATCAAACGTGAAGATTTGCCTAAGAACACAAGGCGTAACAAAACAAATACTTTTGAATTTATTGATAACATTAAAGGCGGTGTCATTCCGGATACATATATTCCTTCCGTTGAAAAAGGTGTGAGAGAAGCGCTGAATAGGGGAACCGTTGCAGGTTTTCCTGTGATAGATGTTTCCGTCGAATTGTATGACGGTTCTTATCATGAAAAAGATTCTTCTGATATTGCGTTTAAAATCGCCGGCTCTATGGCTTTTCATGAAGCGACAAAAAACGCCGAACCGGTTATTCTCGAACCGATGATGAATGTTGAAGTAGTTGTTCCGGAAAAATTTATCGGTGAAATTTCGGGTGATTTTTCTTCTCGTCGCGGACAGATTGAATCGATTGATGATCGGGGAACAGATAAGATTGTAAAGGCGAACGTGCCTCTTTCCGGAATGTTCGGTTATGTAACTTCTCTCCGTTCAATGACCGAGGGTCGCGCAACATCCACCATGGAATTTTCTCATTACGCTGCGGTGCCAAATAAAGTCGCAACCGATATAATCGAAAAGAGAAAATAATTTTGGATACTCGTTAGCCGGGAAACGAAAAAGAGAGAAGTTGACAAAAACACATAATTAGTGTATTATTAAGGGTAGATTGTTTCTTAATTTCACTTTAGAGGTGTTCATGAAAACGTTAAAACGTGTTGGTTTAGTACTGATAATTTTATTAATGATGGTTGCCTGTGTTCCTATGGGCGGATACTATCGTCCTTACAGCGGTGGTGGATACGGTGGTTACGGCGGATATAACGGTTACGGTGGCGCTGTCTATTCTTCACCCATTATTGTCAGCCCATATTTTGGTGGCGGTCACTTCGGTGGTTATGGCGGTCATTTTGGCGGCTTCGGCGGTCATCACGGCGGTTTCGGCGGACACCATAGATAATACAAATATAAAACAGCGAGATTTTTCTCGCTGTTTTTTTTGTTTCAGATAATTCCTCTGAAGGAACGAATTAAAGAATCGTAGCCAATACGGCAATTCCAATCAAGGTCATCATTATCGTGGTAAACCAGCCACTGGCGGTGATGAAGCGATGATTTTTATGTTCACCCATGATTTTCCTGTCTGAGCTCAATTTGACGATAAAGAAGAGCACTACGGGGGCAACACAGCCATTGGCGACGGCGGAATAGATGAGTCCTTTGATTGGGTCCAGATGGGCATAATTTGCGATGGTGGCGATAATCATCGATATAATGATGATTCCATAAAAGGCATACGCTTTTTTCAGTTTCAAGTAGAGACCTTGTTTCCAACCGAAGCTTTCTGAAATTGCATAAGCTGATGAACCGGCCATCGTAGGAATAGCAAGGAAACCGGTACCGATAATTCCGATAGCGAAGAAGAAGAAGGTGAGATCACCACCAAACGGGCGAATCGCTTCGGCGGCCTGATCAGCTGTTATGATATTCGTAATCCCATTAGAGAAAAGTGTTCCTGCACAGGCGGCGATGATGAAGAACATAATGAGGTTAGAGAAAAACATTCCTGACCATGTGTCTTTTCTCATATTCTTCAATTCTGTTTTTGTCACGTTTTGTCTGCGCGATTTGACGGTTGTCTCGCCGATTAAGATTTGCTCCTCTACTTCTTGAGAAGTTTGCCAGAAGAAAAGATACGGAGAAATAGTTGTACCCAAGATGGCACAGAGTAAGAAAACTTGGTCGCGATTTAATCCGCTTATGTGGGGCATAAACGTACGACTCAAAACTTCACCCCAATTCAGATGAACGGCGAAGGCGGTAAAGACATAGGATAAAAGCGCCAGCGTTAGGTATTTTAGAATCTTTGAATATTGTGCGTAGGTGGTAAATATTTGAAGAAGAAGAATAATGAAAGCAATAGCTGAAACGCAGAAAATAAAATTTATTCCCGGAACGAGGAGTTTGACGCTTGCCGCCATGACGCCTAAGTCAGCGGCGATATTTAAGGTGTTTGCGAGAAAAAGAAGGGAGGTGACAAAATATAATATTTTCTTTGGGTAGTTGTGGCGAATGTTTGCGGCTAAACCTTGTCCGGTGACAATTCCTATACGGGCGCACATTTCCTGAACTATCGCCATGAAAGGGTAGGTGAATAAGGATAACCAAATGAATTGAAATCCATATTGAGCACCGGTTTGAGAATAGGTCGCAATTCCTGAAGGATCATCATCCGCCGCTCCCGTAATGAGTCCCGGTCCGAGCACATCGAAATATTCTCTCGTTTTTCTGAACGGTTTCTTGCTGGCAATTTTCTTTTCGTCTTTGATTATCGTTTCAATAGTTTTCTCCAACGCCTTGGCCGGCGCCTCAACTATATCTTTGGCGAAATTATTTGAGTCAGTCATTTGTTTTTATATTATAAAACTTTAGGGAAGTTTCTCTTATTTTAACACGAAACAAAATTGTGAACAAAAAATAGGGGATACTATTCGATTTCATTTTCAGGATTTTCAGCCTGATCAAAATCTATGAGATAAATTCTCGGTTTTTTAGTGAAGTCGACATTTCCATTTTCATCATGGAAGAATTTCAGACTAAAATTGTTGTCATGCGGGTGGCCGTGAATTATGGCATTATCGCGAAGAACGCGTAAAATCATATTTCTGTCTTTTGTTAATTCATCCCTAAAATCTTCCGTCATTTGATACCAGTCGTAAAAGGAAAGATCAAGAACTCCGCTATATACATCCGCCATTCCGGAATCGGTCATTTTGAAGGATTGAATCGGTTCGATTGGTACGTAATCAAAACCGTTATCTTTCCAGAGTTGATAGTCCTCAAAAAGCCTCTGCCAAACGAGAAATGGATTAATTTCAATTTCTCTCAAGACTGTTTTGTTTTTCAAATCACCACCGATAAGGGTAAGTTCTGAACCTGTTTTAAGAAAATCTTTTCGTGAAAAATTGTCTTCCGAAATATTTCCTCCTTCATACAATCGGGACTCAACAACATTATTTCCCAATTGTTTTTTTGCCAGATCAAAAAGTTTCTCTTTTTCATTATCCTGAAGAAGATGAATCATTTTTAGACATCTGCTTTGTATCGTCGGATGAATGTTTTTCAGTCCGGCTTCGAGAAGTGACGGCCAATATTTCTCGGGAAGAGAATGGATGGTCATCGTGTATATTTTTGCCGATTCTTCATCGTCGCTCGCGAGACCTTTCTCAAGAATTTGAGAGAGATGCAGATAGAGGGGCGCACGATCTTGATTGTTTGAAATCGAATCGATATTCATCGCACAAATTTTATGTATCTCCGCGTTTTCTATTGAGAGCGCTTTTTCAAAAAGTGCGGCGCGTTCATTTTCAGTAGCAAATTCAATGGCGGACACGGTCTTTTTTTGAACGTCACGGCTTTGATTATCGAGACCAATTTGTATCAAGGAAGCAATTTCATTTCTGGGTGAAGAATGAATCATCTCGGCTGCCATTTCCTGTAATTTTTCCGTGCCGTTCATGAGTAAATCTCGAGTGAAGGAAGCCCTTTTTTCAATTGAGGCATATTCAATCATTGAGGCGGAGATTAATCGGTCATTCTCATTTTCACTTTTAAGACCTTTTTCAATTATTGAGGATACCTTTTTTGTGAGAATTTCTTCCTCGTTTTTTGATTCTAATGATATATTCCAGATATTTGACGCACATAATTTTTGGATAGTAAGATTGTTGCTCTCCAGTCCTTTTTGAAGAAGCGGAGGTATCGTATTTCCCGGTACAAACTTAATCAGCCCCGCGAACTCTTCCGCCAAAGCAATATTTTTGGAGTCCAACTTTTCGGAAATAAGGGAAGACAAATGCGAGTACATAGAGCTTTTTTTCTCTTTCGGGAGATAACCGATTAACCACGCGCATTTCCATCTCACTTCAGGAAAGTCGCTTTGAAGACCAATCTGTATGAGTTCAGAACGATCTTCAATTTTTACATAACCAATTTTTTCGGCGCAGTCTAATTGCTCGCGCATATCTTTGCTTTTCAGACCTTCTTTAATGATTTCAGACATCTTACTGATTGGAGCTTCGGCGAGTATGTCTTTTATTGTTATGGGTATTTCCGTGTGGTAACCCTTCGCCTCATTCTTGAAATTTTCCTTGTCTTTTTGGTATCTCTCAAGAGAATGTTCAGTAATTTCTTCTTGTCCGGGCAGTCGGTACATTCCCAGCGCTTCCGCCGGAATGATATTTAATTTTTCACTTTCATTTTTATAGTTTTCCATAGTTAACAGAATATCATAAAATTACGGCAAAAAAAATGTTTTATTTATATTTTTATGTGATACAATGACGAATATGAAAATACGAGTAGCAGCAGCGTTTATATTGGACGAACATGGTCACTTCCTTATCGCACAGAGGTCCAAGGGGATGCTTGCCGGAAAATGGGAATTCCCCGGAGGGAAGTTAGAAGAGGGGGAAACAGACGAAATGGCCATCATTCGCGAAATAGAGGAGGAGCTTGGGGTGGTGGTAAAACCGATAAAAACGATTGGTGTTTTTAACCATCAACTTGTTGATTTGGAAATTGAACTCGTTCTTATCAAATGCGATTTATTGCCGAACCAAAATATTGTTTCAGACGGAAGCCATTTGCAACACGCATGGATAAGACTTTCAGAATATAACGAATATGATTTTACCGTATTGGATAAAGAGCTTGTTCAATTTTTGGAGAAAACCGGAGAGATAGAATAATTTTTTTTCGACGATATAAAAATTCCCCGATATTTCGGGGAATTTTCTTTATTCGGGGTTCATTTCATTATCGAACAATTGCCAGTCATTTTTGAAGAAATATTTCGCGAGGGTGAAGATGGTATAGGTGATGAAGAAAGCAGCGAGGACATCAATTGAATAGTGCATGTGACCCATAAGAACGATGACACCGAAGAAAATGGAGGTTGCGGTAAAGAGCCATAAAAGCCATTTGTTTTTTGCAAAAACCAGAGCCATGAGGAAAGGAAGACCGGTATGCGCGGAAAAGAAGAGGTCTCCGCCAAAAGTGAAGTCGTGAATAGCATTTGTAGCATAATCCACATTGAGCATATCAATGGACGGGCCGATATGAGTGAGAGTTATAAAAACAGAACGAACGAGAATGAAAAGAGCGACACTTTTTAAGACAAACGGGATGCGATTGGGACGATAAAGACAAAGTAATAAAACAAAAGCCCAAAGGAAAAATGGTCCGTAAACAAAAATATTGGTAACATCATAGACGCGAATATTATCGAGGACGATATCGGTCACCGCATTGCTGGCTTTCATCGTCGCGTAGATGCCTGCGTAGAAATTTACGACCAGTGAAACCCCGAGCAGGAGTGTAGCAGAAAACGCCGCAGAAAGTGATCTCGCGTTTGTCCAAAATTCCTGATGGTTTTTTAAGGTTTTTCCCATGTGTTTTTATTTATGTTTGTTAGCGAATGTCTTTATATTCCTGTGTGGTTGGTTTATGAAAAAATGCCTCAGAAATATAATTTGAAATATAGAGAAGGGAAGTCGGCATAATACCTTGACCTACTAATCGTCGACCGGACGTATACATCGGAAATTTCAGATTAAATTCTACCTTTCCGAACATGTGCGCTCGTCTCGCTATATTGGTATCTTCGCCGTAGAACTCTATCGTTGTATCAAATCCTTTCATTTTGTCAAGTACGCTTTTTCTGATGGCAAAATTGCCGCCGACTAACATGTATCCGAGTATTAAATAAACGGGAACACCGAGAAAAACCCAGTAGAGACGGACAAAAAATTGATTGAGTTTGGTGATATCGTAATAGATATAAGGGCCGGAAAGGGCGGCGAGATCCGGGTTGTTAGCAAACTTGTTCTTTATCATGGCACACCAGCCTTTCGGCATCTGTGTATCTGAATCAACAAAAGCAAGGACGTCGCCTTTCATTTCGAGGAATGCTCTTTGTCTTGCTCTGGTTAAACCTTTTTTTTCTTCACGAATAACTCGAACTCCGGGATATTTGCTTGCGACTTCGCTTGTTTTGTCTGTGCTCGCATTATCGATTACCAGTATCTCAAAAAAACCGCCATCCGAATTTTTAATCGCATAGTCAAGGCATTGTCCAATATATTTTTCTTCATTGTACGCAGGAATAGCAAGCGTGATTTTTGGATCCATGTAATTATGTAAATACTAAACGAAAATGAAAACCTTTCTCTTGAAAACTAAACTTTTTTTGAAATATATCTCCGATAAAAGGCTTTCCATGACCATTTTTCAGAAAAGAAATCCGGGTCATTGCGTTTCCATATATAATACAGGAGAAAAAGAAAAAATGCACCAAATATCAGTGTGGTTATCTTTTCTTGAACGAAAGTAAGAGCTTTTTGGTAACTTTGTCCGAAGATATAACCGACAATGATGAATTCTCCGATTCCGACGGTAACGCCAGGAATATTAAAGGCAAGAAATCTTGGATAACTCATTTTATATATGCCGGAAAAAAACGGAGTAATCCAAGAGAGTGGGCCTAAGAGTCTGGCGAAGAAAACGGATTTGGCCCCATATTTGAGGAAGAAATCTTCACCTTTTTTGTAATTCGTAAGACTGAAGAATCGATTGTGTTCTTTGAATAAACGAGCACCAAATTTTCTGCCAATGAAAAAACTGGCCGAATCGCCGAGAACACCTCCTGAAATGAGCCAGAACGCAACGAGCCAAACATTGAGCACTCCTGTTCCCGCAAGGATAGCGCCCGGCAGAAAAATCATCTCTCCATAAATAAAGAAACCTGAACCGATAAGAGTTTCAAAGAAAGAACCGAAGAAAAGAAATGCATAAGCAAAAGCGGTGTGAGCGCTCAACCACAGTAACATTCCCAATATTGTATTTCCAAAAAGTTCTAACATAAAATTTTCTGAAGGTTATTACCTTACAACTTTATACTCCTTCTTTTTTTTACTGATTCTCCACATAAGCGCATCCCAATTCCATTTTATAAAAAGTGTAAACCAACCGGTCTGGTCAAAACGTCTTGTAGAAGTTAAAACAGCATCAGTTTCAAAGAAAAAGAATTTTCCGAAAGGCAAGCATTCTTTTATGAAGAGAAGATCTTCTGCAAGCGCAAGCTTATCATTGAATCGGACTTTGTTTCTGAGTGTCGCGCTCATTATTTGAATTGTGTAGGAAGTATGCGTAAATTTATGACCCATATCATAAAGACGAAACCACGTCTTGGCATACCAGCCCGTATTTTCGAGAGGCCGAATCGCTGTCGTTCCTATCGCGAGATTTTTGGCAGATCTTTTTCTGAGGAATATATTGAGATCGTGCAGAAAGTTTTCAGTGAGAATCGTATCGGCATCGAGGAAGATGATCCAATCGCAACCGGCGGAGACTTTTTCCATTCCGAAATTTTTTGCTTTTGAAACGCCTTTTACTGAACTGCTTAACACCATGGTGTTTGGTCCGGCGTTCTTCTTTGCGACATCAAAGGTGCTGTCGGTAGAACCGTTCTCAATAACCCATACTTCAAAAGCGCTCGTTGGGTAGGCGAGTTTGTTGATATGGCGAAGCGTTTCTTCGATGTATTTTTCCTCGTTGTGTGCGGGAATAATAAACGAGAAAAAATAAGGGCGAAGTCCTTTTATTTGTGTCTCGTCAGTCATGTTTTATAGTATACCTGAAAATTTATATTTCTGAAACAATTTGGTGGCATATTTTGTATTTTTAGGTATGATGACAAAATGAAGAGAGATAAGGAAATCAAATATTTGGTCGGAATAGATGAAGCCGGGCGCGGTCCTCTTGCGGGGCCATTAGCTCTTGGTGTTTTTTGTGTGTCTGTTGGTAATAAAACTTTCAAAAGATTTTCAAAAGGAGTTCGCGATTCAAAAAAACTCAATGAAGAACAGAGGGATGAGTGGTATGAAAAAATTCAAAGGGAGCAGGAAAAACAGGATGGGGAAGTATTGTTTGCCGTATCGTTTGCTAGTGCGGAAATGATTGATGAAAAAGGTTTAACATTCGCGACAAAATTTGCTCTCGCAAATGCGCTCAAAAAATTAAAGTGTCAGTGTCACGAGACTTTAGTTTTGCTTGACGGAGGACTTCATGCGCCGAAAGAATATATATTTCAAAAAACAATAATTCACGGAGATGATATTGAACCGATAATTTCGCTCGCTTCAATTGTGGCTAAAGTTTCGCGTGATAAAAAAATGTACACGCTCGCGAAAAAATATCCGGAATATGGTTTTGAGAAACATAAAGGGTATGGAACAAAAATGCACTACGAAAGAATTGAACAATATGGGATAATAGAAGGAATACACAGAAAAAGATTTCTGTAATCAATTTTAAATATTAAACCGCTATAATTATGATTACTCAAGTTTACGAGGTTGGGACAAAAGAAGAGGCGATACTCGTTGCAAAGGCCGGTGTCGACAATATTGGGGTTCTCGTCGGCGATGGTGAGTTTCCGAGAGAATTAGGTATCGAAAAAGTAAAAGAAATTTTTGATGTTATTTCCGCTCCCGCCAAAAAGGTTGCTTTAACACTCTCTTCGAATATTGAAAAAATTGAAAACATAGTGCGTTCACTGAATCCCGACATTCTTCATCTCGGGGCGCTTCCCGAATTACTGACTCCCGACGACGTAAGCAAATTGAAACAAACTTTTCCGAATCTCTCGATAATGAGAAGCATTCCCGTTATCGGAGAGGAAAGTGTAGAGATGGCAAAGTCGTACGAAGGAGTGGCGGATTATCTTCTCTTGGATAGTCACAAAATAAACGACAATCAAGTCGGCGCTACGGGAATGGTTCACGATTGGAACATAAGTAAAAAAATAGTTGAATCGGTAAAAATTCCGGTAATCTTGGCGGGAGGATTAGGTGCGGATAATGTTGCGTCTGCCATACAAAAAATCCGTCCGTATGGTGTGGACTCAAAAACACGAACCGACAAAAAGGAAAGCCATGAAAAGGATATAAATGAGGTGATAAAGTTCGTTCAAAATGCAAAATCCGCCTAAGGACACTGTATTTTTAACTGTTTTTACTCTGTAATTTGGGCTCACAACGAGGGGAGGGTCGGTATGGTGTGGAAAGCTTCTCTTTCTTCACTTGCATTTTCTTGAAAAGTACGCTATATTATTAGTACTATGGTAGTACGAATGAGACACACAAGAGCACATACTGCGAACAGGCGCTCACACCACGCTGTGGTTGGCCCGAGATTGTCAGAATGCTCAAAATGCAAATCGGTTCACGTTAAGCACCACGCTTGCGGTGTTTGTGGAACTTATCGAGGAAAAGAAGTCTTAAATACAATGAAGAAGGTTGAAAAGACTGCAAAGAAAATCGAAAAGAAAACCGAGAAAGCAAAATAGTAGAATCGCGCGTTCCGAAGTTTTTTATTGAACAGTTTTAGTACATTTACGTGTATTTATAATTATGGCAAACAGGCACCTTTCAAGATCGATTGTCCTTCAAACACTCTTCGAGTGGGACTTTCGTGATAAAAAAGACGAGACCGTCGATGCAATACTGGATCGCGATGTTACTGAATTCGCGCCGGGACTTTCCGACATGTCTTTCATAAAGACCCTCGCTCTTGGTGTCGTGAAAAAAAACGAAGTTCTAGATTCAATTATTTTAAAGGCTGCTCCTGAGTGGCCTCTTGATCGTATCTCAGTTATCGACAGAAACATTCTTCGTATCGGTCTCTACGAACTTCTTTTCTCTGATCATTCCGATGTACCTCCTAAAGTAGCTATTAATGAATCCATTGAACTCGCCAAAACTTTCGGCGGAGAAACCAGCGGTAAATTCGTCAACGGAGTTTTGGGTGCCGTCTACAAAGAACTCGGTGAACCGGGGAAGGATGATATCAATAAGAAGAAGAACCAAAATGTCCCTCGCGAACAACTACCACTCAAACAACTAGCCGGTGCTGTTGTCTACGCCAAACACGATGGGGATATTTATCTCGCTTTTGTTCACGATATTTTCGGTCACTGGACACTCTCAAAAGGAAAAATTGACGGAGACGAAACCACCGAACAATGTGCCATCAGAGAAATCAAAGAAGAAATCGATGCTGACATCACCATCAAACAAAAACTCGGAGAGAACGAATATATCGCCAACAGTCCTGAACTCGGCAGATATCGAAAGAACGTTTGTTACTTCTTGGCTGAAGCCCCTTATGGAGAACTTAAATTAGAGGAGGAAAAAGGCGGACTCGACGACGTGCGATGGTTTAAGATTGAAGAAATTGCCGATTTGAATTTCTACGATGATATACTTCCGATAATCACAAAAGGCGTTGAAGTTCTCTCAGGAAAAGAAGAATCGAAAGAAGAAGAAAAATAAAATCTACTAGCAAATAATACTCACCATGACTCCCGACTTCACAAAATTCGAAAAGGAAACCGGAATCGTTTTTACCGACAAAAACATTCTTCGCGAAGCATTCACTCATCGCTCTTATTTAAACGAATCAAAAGAGAAAGGACTTCTCCATAACGAGCGTCTCGAGTTTCTCGGAGATGCTGTTTTGGAATTGATTGTTACCGATTTTCTCTTTAAAAAATATCCTCACGAACAGGAGGGTGTGCTCACCGCATACCGAGCAGGTTTGGTAAACGCAAATATTCTTTCCGATATCGCATTAAAACTTCATCTTGGCGAAATGCTTTTGCTTTCAAAAGGTGAGGCGAAAGACATAGGAAAAGCACGCCAATATATTCTTGCAAATACTATCGAATCTGTCCTCGGCGCTATTTATCTTGATCGCGGATATGATGTTGCTGCACAATTTGTTTCGAAATATATACTTTCACTCGTTGACGAAGTTGTCGAGAAAGGACTCTGGCAGGATGCAAAAAGCTTGTTTCAGGAAAAGGCTCAGGAGCTTCATGGTGTTACTCCGACGTATAAAGTTCTCAAAGAAACGGGCCCCGATCACGACAAACAATTTCTCGTCGGCGTCTATCTCGATGCCAAATTAATGGGAGAAGGCACAGGCCGTTCTAAACAGGATGCGGAACAAGTCGCTGCAAAGAAAGCGCTTTCAGGTGAAGCGATGAAAAAAACTAAAAATTAAAGTATGAATCTGGAAAGTTTGCTCAACATTTTCGGAAATCAGAAAGAGGGTGAATTTGAGCCTTCGGTCAATGAAGGTTCTTCAGAGAAAAAAAATCATTCCGATGATCATAAAAATGAAATACAAAATCCTCAAAAAGAGAAAGAGAAGCAAGCTCTTCTGAATTTGCAAAATGGAGTTGTTAAATCAATGGTGGAGTTGGATGAAGGAACGGTAAATTCTGTTTTTTTGGTTGAGTTTACGAATGGTACATCCGGCATTTTTAAGCCGGCGTCAGGCGAATCAGCTATGCGAAAAATTGAACACGGTACTTTATTCAAAAGAGAAAGGGCCGCTTATTTAGTGAACGCAGAGATGAATTTTGGTTTCGTACCGCCTACGATAATTAGAAAAATAAACGGACAGATTGGAAGTTTACAGTTATTTATTCCCGACACCTTGCCTTACTACGAAATTCGGCGAGAAGAAATTTCCAGAAAAGAACATATTCAAAATCAACTAAAAACTTTTTGGGTCTATGATCTGCTTATCCATAATTCCGACAGACACATGGGAAACATCCTCTGTGAAAAAGTAGACGGAAATTTTAACCTTCATGCGATAGACAATGCCGCTTCGTTTTGTAAGTCGGAACTTCGCTTTGATGTAGGTAATTTTTTTGACCAAGAACTTCCTGAAGATTTGGGAGAAAAAATAAGTAATCTTCGTAAAAATCAATTATTGAGAGAAAAACTCCGGGCATTACTCCTTGAATTGCTAAATAAAAAAGAGGTGGAAGCTTTCTTTGCGAGGGTGAATCTGATTGGGGATACCATAGATGAATGCAATTCAATACCACGTTCAAGGTACGACACCATTACGAATATTTAATTTTTTTATGAAATACGTGGAAATTAAGAAACTTCAAAATGACGGAACGCAATTATTACTTGCAACCTGTACTCTTTTTGATGATGAAATAAAAATCGAGGGAGATCAAAAATTTGCTCAGTTTGTGACGGAAGAAGGAATTAATAATTATTCCGAAGACGGTTCTAAGAAATTGTTTCCAAAAGACGGTTTGCTTTTTCTTGAACAACTCCAATATAATTTCAAGTCGGGATATCTGAGTGCCGGGCCGGTACAAGAATCAAACTAATTTTATGGTAAATGAAGGGGTAATGAATGAAAATAAATCTGCCGAGGCATTTCCCGAGGCAACGGATATTTTCCCGGAAGGTGAAGCTGAATTTTTAAACCAAGAAAGACAACCTTATCGGACCGATAAGCTTTTTGATGCACGCAAATCAGGAGAGACGTATAACAGGGAATTCTTTGCCGTTATCCGAGACGTGGAATCACGGTTTTCAGAAATTCCGGAATTTATTGGTCTTGCTCCTTTTGGTTCGTACACAAAAGGGTATGCCAATGATGCATCGGATTTTGATATTTACGTCATTATTGATGCACCGACACGTGAATTACCGGCTGTGGATAAGATTATTACGAGCGTAGAAGAAGAATATAAGCAAAAAGGAATTAAAATTTCCATACATAAGGAATCGATTTCCACGGAAAATTTTGGTACCGAAAATGCCTCCATTTCAGAATCAACAATCGAATCTGCCGAATCAATGGCGTTATTGACTCGTACCATAACCGGCCATAAAATAGGAAAATATCGCGAGCTCGTGAAGAAAAAAGTTGATAAAATGTATCCTTTGAAACGGAAAGCTTTTTTTGAAAATATTGTTATTATTCTGACGGAACTCGACGGACTCTCTCGAACTCTCGAAAAAATGGATAGGCGAGCCGATGAAAATGAAAATTCCGATGAATTTGATAAAGAAAAATATGTAAATGCGCGCCGAGAACTCTGGGAAAAACGCGCTCACAAACTTTTTGGTGAATAGATGAGTGGTAATTTTCCAAACCACTGTGTTTTTTTGTTGCGCATTTTTTTTCGAAATTACCCACCCCTCGTTCGTCTTTCCAGACCGCGATCTGGAATCCACGGCTGAACAACGTGGATTCTGGATCAGGTCCAGAATGACGACAATCTTATATTTTTATCTCTATCGACAAAAGATTCTTTTTGTCGTAGAATCCAGATAGGTTTTTGATGTTTGAAACTGAATTTTGTGTGTTCAAAAACACAAAAAGGGAGATTTTTATGTTGTACAAGAAAAAATTAAAGCTCCGCTTTGATAAGATTGTTGATGCGACAAATATTGACGGTAAGAAAAATCAATATGTTTTTGAGGTTACCAAACGAATAGAAAAAGAACTTTCAAAATTTCCGGAATTTATCGGTGTTTTTCCTTTTGGTTCAAGAGTGAAAGGCTATGGAAGTGAAGATATTATCGAGACTAAGACGGGAATGAAAGGTTCTGATTATGACGTCTATATTTTAGCAGATAATGCTCTTTCCTGGGGTGCCGAGGATCTCTATGAACACTCTGCGATTATCGGTAATGAATATCGGAAATTAGGAATAAAGATTGAATTTATCATTCAATATATAAACATCAGGAATTTGGACGGTCTGCTTGAGATGTTGGATATTGTTGGTCCTGAATATCTTTCTTTGGTGAGTTTTTCAAATTTGTTACGACCCGGTCGCGGTAAAAAAATCAAAGCATGGCGAAATGTGGTAAAAGAAGAACTGTTAAAAATGACCAAAGAAAAGCGCGAGAAATTATTGCGATTATTTTCCGACAGTTTAGTTTTTGCGGATAAACGGTCGCTGGTAAAGATTACAGAAAGAATTCCCGACTTTGATAAAAATGATTGGCTTCAATCCCGCCGAAAACTTTGGACAAAGAGAGTCTGTAAAATATTCGATACAATATATAATTGAAATGAAAAAATATTGTAATGAATCAAAGTAGTGATAAAATGGTAAAACAAATTCCGCACCAAAAGGTGCGGGATTTTTTATTGATTATACAAAATTTGTACACCATCACACCTATTAATCGTCATTCTGGGCTTGACCCGGAATCCATGTTGAAGAGCGACAGACGTGGATACCGGATCCTTGTCCGGTATGACGACGTTCTGATTTTAATGCTTTTCATTTACACTTTCGGCGGAAGGTTTTTTTCTTGAAGAATCATTCTGATATGACGTTTAGCGAGAGTCGTTCTTGCACTCTCAAGCCATTTCCTCGTTGGAGAAACGGATTTCTTTGTTTCAATTTCAACGATATCGCCGTTGTGGAGAATCGTATCGATGCCGACATATTTTCCGTTAACACGCGCTCCTGAAATATGGTTTCCAATTTCGGAGTGAATCGCGTACGCAAAATCTATCGCACTTGGTGCTTCGGGTAAGTCGATAACATCGCCTTTTGGTGTGAATACGAAAACGCGGTTCTCGAAGAAATCTACTTTGAGTTGATTGAGAAATTCTCCCGTCTGAGAAACGTCTTTTTGGAGTTCTACCAGTTGTTTAAACCATGCATATTTTTTACCAAGATCTTCAATACTGGCCTTGTTTTGTGTTATTCCTTCTTTGTAACCTAAATGAGATGCGATACCGTATTCCGCCTCTTGGTGCATTTTTTCCGTGCGTATCTGAACTTCGATAATTCCGCCGTCACCCGTAAAGACGGTTGTGTGCAAACTTTGGTAACCGTTTGGTTTCGGAAAAGCGATATAATCTTTAATACGTCCGGGAAGCGGGCGCCAATTCGCATGAACGACACCAAGAACTCCATAACAATCGGCGACAGTAGGAACGATAACGCGAATCGCCATCACGTCATAGATCTTCGCCATATCCATTTTCTTCTCCAGCAACTTTTTGTAAAGGCTGTATTTTCCTTTCATTCTGTTTGAAGTTCGAAACGCTTTGTATCCGGCCTGAGCAATTTCTTTTTTCAGATTTCGATAAAATTTCTCGAGACGTTTTTCCAATTCGTCTTCGCGCTCCTTTAGTAGTTCGGTAACTTTTTTATATTCTTCGGGATATGCGTAAGGAAAGGAAAGTTCTTCTAATTGGTGGCGGATAACACCCATTCCGAGACGGTAGGCGAGAGGGGCATAAATTTCAAGAGTTTCTAGAGCGATGCGTTTTCTTTTTTCAGGAGGGACGAATTCAAGAGTACTGACATTATGTAATCGGTCGGCAAGTTTAATAATAAGAACGCGAATGTCTCGAGTGGTCGCAATAAAGAGTTTGCGTAAGCTTTCAACATGTCTTTGTTCTCCGTGGTATTTTAATTTTCCGAGTTTTGTGACACCTTCAACAAGAAAAAGAATTTCTTTTCCAAATTGCGCCTCAAATTCTTTTGATGTGATTGGCGTATCTTCCAGCGTGTCATGAAGTAATCCGGCGGCGATAACTTTAGTCTCCATTCGAAATTCCGCAAGATTCATTGCGACACAAAAACAGTGAGTAAAATAGGGTTCCCCCGAGAATCTTTTCTGACCTTTGTGCGCCTCCAAAGCAAAATTGTAAGCCTTCGTAATAAGAGCCTTGTCTTCTTCTGTTGGATTTTTTAAGGCGGCAATAAGGGTTTCAAGTTTGGTTTCTGTCATAGTTTTCATTATAAAACATTTTTGTCATAGTTCAAAATATAAACAAATAACCACCGGATTTAATTCGGTGGTCATTTGCTTTGTTTTATTTTTATTTATCGTCTATTTTCCTTTTTCGTCTAATTTGTGCGGATTGTGGTTCGGACAGGTTTTGTCGGAACATCTCTCGGGGATTGTTTTTGTTCCTTCCATCATAAGATTTCCGCAGAGTTTGCAGATGTTGCCGGTTGGTTTTGTTTTTATGATGTGTTTGCAATCGGGATAATTCGTACAGCTGTAAAAGAGTCCGAAGCGTCCGCGTCTTTCCATCATTTCACCGTCTTTACATTTTCCGCACATAACGCCCGTTAATTTTTTCGCATCTTCGGTCGGGTCGGATTTTATGAATTTACATTTCGGATAATTACTGCAGGCGATAAATTTTCCAAATCGTCCGTCTCGTTCCATAAGGCCGCCACCGCATTTCGGGCATTTTTCATCGAGCATTTTTGGCCCCTCCAACTCACGTCCGTCGAGCATCCTCGCGCCGTTACATTCAGGGAATTTTGCACAACTTAAAAAGCTTCCATTTTTTCCGAGTTTGATAACCATGTCGCCACCGCAGATTGGGCAACGCATTTCTTTTGGGGCATCGCCGACATTGGTAATCTTATCAATTTTATCTTTCGCTTTTAAGAGTTTAGCAAAGGGCGTGTAAAACTTTTCAAGGGTCTTTGCATATTCACGTTTTCCTTCCGCGATGTCGTCCAACTCTTCCTCAATTTCGGCGGTGAAGGTATCAGAAATAATATCAGCAAAGTGAGGTTTCAAAAACTTATTGATAACAACTTCTCCTGTGTCTGTCGGGCGGAGTGCTTTTCCTTCTTTTGTGACATAGCCGTGGTCGATATTCGTTTTGATGATAGACGCATACGTACTCGGGCGTCCGATGCCGAGTTCTTCCAATTTCTTCACGAGTCCGGCTTCAGAATATCTGTTTGGCGGTTCGGTTTGTTTTGCTTCCTCTTTAATCTCAATGAGAGTGAGAGTGTCGCCAACAGAAACCTTCGGCAATTCAGTATCTTCTTCTCGAGCTTTTGGATCGGCAGAAAGCCATCCCTGAATAAGAAGGCGAGAACCGTTCGCAGAAAAAGGTGGGATACTTTCGCTTTCCGTATTGGCGGTAATTTTGGTGCGCAAAATATTGGCATCAATCATTTGTGATGCAACTGTTCTTCTCCAGATAAGTCCATAAAGGTCTTTTTGTTCAGCGTTCATTCCCGCATCTTTTTTTGCAGAATGGGTCGGGCGAATTGCCTCATGCGCCTCCTGTGCATTTTTTGATTTCGTTTTGTAGACGCGAACTTCGAGGAATTCCTTCCCGTACAACTTCGTAATCGTTTTTGAGATTTCTTCAATGGCTTCCTGTCCGAGATTTGTGCTGTCGGTACGCATATAGGTAATCTGTCCGGCTTCGTAGAGTTTTTGTGCGACGCCCATTGTTTTGCTCGGTGAAAATCCGAGGATAGTACTCGCAGCTTGTTGAAGTGTTGAGGTAGTGAAAGGCGCTTTCGGAGAACGTTTCGCTTGTGTTTCTTTTACATCGATAACTTTCCATTTTTCTTTATTTCCTTTTGCAAGAATACCATCGACTGTTTTTTGGTCTTTCGGTTTTTCTAAACATTCAAGAGAAATAATCTCTTTGTTTTTTGTTTTTGTTTCGGCGGTAATCACCCAGAAATCTTCCGGAATAAATGCGCGGATTTCTTCCTCTTTTTCAACAAGTAATCGGAGAGCAGGGGACTGAACACGTCCGGCGCCCAAACCATAGCGGAGTTTTTTCCAGAGGAGTCCTGAAAGTCCATAACCAACGAGGCGGTCGAGGACACGTCTTGCTTCCTGAGCCTTCCTTAAATCTTGATCGATTTCGCGCGGATGTTTGAGTGCTTCTTTAATGGCCTTTTCTGTAATTTCATGGAACGCGACACGTTTCGCTTTTTTGAGTCCGAGCGCTTCTGCGACATGCCAAGCAATGGCCTCTCCTTCACGGTCGGGGTCTGTTGCGAGAAGGATCTCATCGGCCTTTTTTGCGAGACTTTGCAATTGAGCGACGACTTTTTCCTTACCTTTGGATATCTCATAATGAGGGACAAAACCCCCCGGAATGTCTATGGCGTTCTTACTACTCTTGGGAATATCGCGAATATGACCGACAGAAGCCACGACGGTGTATTCACCGCCTAAGTATTTGGATATGGTTTTGGCTTTGGAAGGGGACTCAACAATAAGTAATTTCATGTATATTTTTAGTGTTTCTCTATAATTAACACAGATACTAACATTATGCAAATTTTCTCAGCCCGTCGGGTGAGAACTCTAAAACCTCATATTCGTCCATTGTACACGGTAAATACAATTATGAAAAACGAGCCATTCTGTGGATAAGAATGACTCGTCATCTAAATATTAGCATTTTTCGTCCTATTCAATGAAGGCTTCGGCCGTGACCGCTATACCGTCCAGTATGGGATGCTCGTGTTGCGGAGCTATCTTTTTGGCTTTTCTGGCGTGTCTTGCCAGTTCCTGCCATTCACCTTTGGTAACGGGTTTGTCTTCTCTAATTTTGTCCATTAAGGCTTTTTGAGCTGCGTGGACTTCATCTAATGCTTGGGATGTTTTTTGTACTTCAACCGATTTCACTTCTTTGGGTTTTAGTATTGGCTGACTACCGAGCCAAGGTTTGTATGATTCTTTTGACATGACACTTTCTCCTTTTAGGTTAGGTTGTTCTAATAAAGACTATACTACAATTGAGTATAAAAGTCAATGGGTTACGTCCTTCTAAAATCGCCGCCTCTTTCTATTATTATACCTTTTATTTCCATAATAGAAAGGAGCGTGTTTCCGTCCGAGGCGGAAATTCCGCAATTACGGATGAGAAAATCTCTCGGTAACGGTTCGGCGAGCATATCAAAAACTTTTTGTTCTTCAGGAGAAAGATCAAAAGGTAATCTTTCTTGGAATGACTCACTGTCGTTCTTTAAATGAAGGAGTTCTAAAATATCGGATGATTCGGTAATAGGATAGGCGCCTTGTTTGAGAAGTTTATTTGAACCTTGAGAGCCGGGGGAAAAAATTCCATTTGGTATTACATACACATCGCGATTATATTCCGTCGCAAGTCGCGCGGTAATAAGTGTCCCCGAACGCTCACCGGCTTCGATAACTAAAATAGCGCGCGAGAGTCCCGCCATAATTCTATTGCGTGCAGGGAAGCTCCATGTCGACGCTTGGAAGTCGGGCTCATATTCCGAAAGCAAGCATCCTCCTTTTTCTACAATTTCCTCCGCGAGAGAAAGATTCGTTCTCGGATAAATTACTTTCGAATCAATCCCCGAACCGGGAACGGCGAGTGTTTTTAATCCCGCCTTAAGTGCCGCCTTGTGTGCGAGGGCATCAATACCGAGAGCGAGTCCCGAAACGATTACAATCGGATAACCGGAAAGTCCCTCAATAATTTTTTCGCAAGCATCAGCGCCATAGCTCGTGTATTTGCGTGAACCAACAACCGCAAGCAAAATACTTCCTTCCGGGGGTAATTCTCCTGCTACATATAATTTTTTAGGGGGTTGAGGAATTTCGAGAAGTGAAGCGGGAAATTCATTTTTAGAGAGCTCTCGTATTTGGTAAGACATGAATGGTATTGTACCACGTGGGGAAGCTTTTGAGGTGTTTTGACAAAATTGTTATTATGATGTAAATTTTAGTAGGATAATTGTCGAGTGGTGAAAATATGTCAAAGATAGTAAATAAATTGCTTTCCGTTCTTATTATACTTTTAGTGTTTATCATAATTGGATTTTGGGCTCACGACAGATCTCATGAAATGGGCGGGCATCGGACATGGGAACAAGCTTTTGAACAACAATTCGGAAGATAAATGAAATACAAAAAGCCACTCAAATCGAGTGGCTCTTTTTTTATAAATCTTTATCGAATTCTTCGTAGAGGTCAACGTCGCCGTTCTTCTTTATTTGAACGTCTTCATACGGAGTGGCGAGACGGCGATAGAATTCATCGGCAATATTATGGAATGTTCCGGTAGTTGTCGCGATAATCCAATAGCGGACTTTCCCAAATTGTAATCTTATAATCTTGAGTGCGAGTCTCGTGCAGGTGTAATTTAAAAGGCCTGCATAAGCGGCGTCGTTTCCGGCTTCTTTTGATTTCGCGACAATCTCCTCCGCAAGGGAATCGATTAACGGGTCAAGAGAAACCCGATCTTCTTTTTTTATATAAGGCATATATATAGTATAGCATTACAAAAACGAAAATCAAAAAATACGACATCTTTCCCTCAGTCATTCCGGGCTTTGACCCGGAATCTATGTTGTTTGGACGTGGATTCCAGATCGCGGTCTGGAATGACAGACGTGTAGAAGGAAATGTGTCCTTTTGAATATTGGTATATAATTTTTTATGTTATACTTCAAAAATGCTAAAAAGAACACCGCTTCGGAGAGTCTCTCTTCACAAAAATGTCCCTAAAATGTATATCCCGAAAACCATTGAAAAAAAGGTGGCTTCAAAGAATGCGCCGAAGAAAAAAACAAATATTGATATTAACGAATCTTTTCAAAAAGCGCTCGACGTCATGGAGCATGGCACAAAAAGCGTTTTTGTTACCGGACGCGCGGGAACAGGAAAGTCGACTTTGTTGGAATATTTTAGAGAACATACCAAAAAGAAAATTGTTGTTCTTGCTCCGACGGGTGTCGCGGCTCTCAACGTGCGTGGTCAGACCATTCATTCCTTTTTTCATTTTAAACCCGGAGTGACACCTTCAACCGTTAAACGCAGGGTTGATAAAGAGCAAAAAAATATTTACGAAGAATTGCATTCCATTATCATTGATGAGATTTCCATGGTGCGTGCCGACTTGCTCGATTGTGTGGATCGGGCGCTGCGTTTAAATCGCAACCGACCAGCCGAACCATTCGGTGGAGTTCAGATGATTTTTATCGGCGATCTATACCAGCTCCCTCCTGTTGTTTCAAGTGATGAAGAAGAAATGATAAACGAATATTACGGAAGCCCGTATTTTTTCAGCGCGCAATCGCTCGAAGATGTAGAATTTGAAACGGTTGAATTGGAAAAAATATATCGACAAAAAGATATTTCATTTATCAAGATTTTGAACGCTGTTCGCGATAACTCCATCGGTCTCTCGGACTTGGAAAAATTAAATGCCAGACATGTGCCCGGTTATAAACATAAAACCGGCGACTTTTCCGTTTATCTCGCTCCGACCAATCGAAAGGTTGCGGAAATAAATGAAATCGAATTAAACAGATTAGCGGGGACGGAATTTACCTACAAAGCGAAAACTGACGGTGATTTTCAGGAAAATCAATCACCGACTGAATCGAAACTTCGGCTAAAATTGGGGGCGCAAGTAATGATGCTCAATAATGATGTCCGCGGTAGATGGGTGAACGGCAGCATCGGAAAAATCGTGTCACGTGATAAAGATTTTAACGGCGATATTCTCGGCGTTGAATTGAACGAAGGAGGGGTTGTTCAGGTTGAACCATTCACGTGGGAAATTTATAATTTCTTTGTAAATGATTCCGGACAAATTACCCCTGAAGCAGTCGGCTCATTTCGTCAGTATCCGCTCAAGCTCGCCTGGGCGGTGACTATACACAAAAGTCAGGGCAAGACATTCGAAAAAGTGGTGCTGGATATTGATACGGGAACTTTTGCTCACGGGCAAACGTACGTTGCGCTTTCGAGGTGTACCAGTTTGGAAGGATTGACGCTTGCAAAGAAAATTGAAAAACGCCATATCATTATGGATAGAAGAGTCGTGGAATTTATGCGAAACGGCGGATTGGATGTGAATCGGAGAAATCATTTATTTTAATTTTTATTCAATCATTGTATTATGTGTTTATAGCAATCATCCATGGAAAATATTACACAAAAAGATAAAAATGAAATCTTGCCGTCGTACATTCATATGTATGATATTTCCGGGCAAAATGAGATAACCCCGCATTCTTTTTTGCGTTACCAAAAAGATAAAGAAAAAAATCAAAGTAATGTTGAAGATCTGGCAAAAGAGAATCCGATATTGAGCAAACAAGGTCTCCCGGAATTTTCGTCGGAGAATGATAAAATTTCATTTATTAACGATGGTTTGTCGAGCGGAGATATTTATGCGGAATTACTTTCCGCTAAATTAATCGAAAGCGTTATCGACGAAGATGATAAAAAAACTCTCAGAATCAAACTCTTTGAGGTCGTCTCAAAAGGTCTTGAGGGCGGAAATGTGGAGTCAGAAACAGATTATTCGTGGCTGATTGAATATGTCCCTGTGGAAAAGCAAGAAGTGCTCAAAGAAAAGATATTTTCAATACTAGAGCAGGCATTTGAGACAGGCGACGTTACGAAAACCAAAGAACGCGCTCACCTTATTTCGTTCGCTTCAGATAAGAAGCTCCCGATTATTATCGAAAAAGGATTTTTGAATGGGGATTCTGATGTACGTTTCTTTTGTCTCAAACAGATGGATCGACTTCCTGATGCTCTGGAGGATAAATTGAAGATTGAGGAGATGGTGGAAACGTTTATCCGCGAAGGGTTCGCGAGCGGAGATAAAGAGAGGATGAAAGAATGTGTCGCATTAAATCGTTTCGCTCCGAAAGAAAAACAAAAAGAACTTTTTGAAAAAGCGAAAGAAATTTTTGGAAATTCTCTTATTGAATCGGCTCTCTATGATAAGTACGACGTTTCAAACGAGCATTTTTCGAGGCAAGAATTTGAGAAAACGGATTCGCGTCTGATTCTCATTGGAGGAGAATTGAAAGAAAAAACAGTTATTCGAAAAATCAGTCCTGAGTCATTTTTGGGATGGCAGAAATTGTTTGAGGATTATACTCTTTGGCAATCGGCAGGATTTGATTATGTGCCCGTCGAACCGATTCAATCATTCAAAGTCGATAGTGCCGATGAGACGGTAGAAGTGTATAGCGGTGTATTGGATTTGAGTTATGAATGGTGGAAGCAAATCTCCGCCGGAAGTTTTATCGAGGAATTGGAAAAAGACAAAGACACTATTTTAAAATGTTTAGCGGAAAAAAATATTGACCATGGACACCCCCATGAAAACAATTTCTGCCTCAGATTTTTCAGAGACGAGAAGGGTAATGTAGATTTCAACAAAAAACCGCGCATGTATTTAATCGATTTTGACCAGGCGAAGAAAATTGACTGATTATGGATGTTTTGCCTTTCCATTTGGTATTTTGTTAAAAAATTGGTACTATTGAATATATATAATGAATTAAAATAAATACTATGCTCGACATTAAATTCATCCGTGAAAATGCGGATCTCATTACGGCAGCGGGGAAGAAAAAACACATTGAATTCGATGTGACTAAACTTCTTGAGGTTGATGACAAACGAAAAATCGCTCTTCAGAATCTTGAAACACTTCGTGCGGATCAAAATGCTATTTCCGATAAAATCCCGACGGCTACCCCGGAAGAAAGGCCGGTGCTTATCGCTGAATCAAAAGCGATGAAAGACGACATGGATAAAAAAGAAGAGGCGCTTCGTGAAGTCATGAAAGAATGGCAGACACTTATGCTTTCTGTTCCGAATATTCCCGATATCTCAGTACCTGAAGGAGAAACCGATGCCGACAATAAAGAAGTTTCTACATGGGGCGAAATTCCTAAATTTGATTTTGAACCGAAAGGGCATATTGAACTTATGGGAAAGCTCGACATGGTTGATTTTGAACGCGGATCCAAAGTCGCCGGTTACCGCGGATATTTCCTGAAGAATGATGCAGTACTATTGGAACTCGCCGTCTGGAATCTCGTCGTTGAAATTTTGTCCAAGCGCGGATACAACCCGATGTTTGTACCATCACACGTGAAAAAAGAAACAATGATGGGAACGGGATATTTACCTCAAGGAGAAGAAGATACCTATCACACTCAAGATTCTACCTACTTGGCGGGAACCGGTGAGGTGGCTGCTATGGGATATTATATGGGAGAAGTTGTACCAGCTGAAAAGTTTCCAATAAAGATGCTCGCATTTTCTCCTTGTTTCAGAAGAGAAGCCGGTGCAGCGGGAAAAGATACGAAAGGATTGATGCGCGTTCACGAATTTATGAAATGGGAACAGGTGATTTTGTGCGAAGCGAGTCATATGACCTCCGTTGAATATCACGAAGAACTTCGTCAGAATGCCGAAGATATTTTGCAGGCTCTTGAAATTCCATATCATGTTGTCATTAATTGCGGCGGAGACTTGGGTCAAGGACAAGTAAAGAAATATGATATCGAAGCGTGGGTCCCGTCTGAACAAAAATATCGTGAGACACATTCTTGCTCATATTTCCACGACTACCAGACGAGACGATTGGGTATTCGCTACAAAAACGCCGAAGGAAAACTTCAGTTTGCTCATTCACTCAACAATACAGCTCTCGCCTTCCCAAGAGCGCTCATTCCACTCATTGAAAATCATCAGCAAGCCGACGGTAGTATCAAGATTCCAAAAGCATTGCAGAAATGGATGGGGAAGGAGGTAATAACTGGGGAATAGCAAAGTCCTCAATATTCCGTCAGCCTATTTTCTAACATCTTAATGCACCACGCCATTCATTCAACTAAAAAGAAAAAGGAGATTCAGAAAAAAACCAAAATTATTGCGATTTCGGTTTTTTTTGGCGTTCTTTTTTTGTTTGCCGGTTTAGTCTGGGTTTCTTTACGTCCGGCACTCTTGATAACAGGTACGGCAATACAAGGTACAAAAATATTGGACGTTGATGCATTGAAAAAAAACGCCGAAGAAGAGTTAGTTGGGAATTATTTTTATTTCTTCCCGAAGAAGAACATATTTATTTATCCTGAAAACTCTATACAATCTCACATCCGCTCAGCTTTTCCGGGTGTCGCTTCCGTTCATCTCTCTGTCGGAAAATCACACGAACTTATTATTTTGATTGATGAGCGAAAACCCTCGGCTATTTGGTGCGGTGTAGATAAACCTGAAAATTCGGTCAGTCTTCCCGACGGATGTTATTACGTTGATGAAACGGGATATATCTTCGGAAATTCGCCAAGTTTTTCCGGTGATGCTTATTTTACCTTATATGGACAAGGCGATATAAAAGGAACGAAAATTCTTGGGCAACATTTAGTATCTGAAGATAAATATGAAAGAATTCTTAATCTAAGGAATTTTCTTTTGGGATACATAAACACCGTCAATACTATTTATTTGGGAGTTGATAATTACGCTGAATTTATAGATAGCAGCGGTTTCCTTATTAAGTGGAATATTGATCAAGATATCAATCAGATTAAATCAAACATGCAGGCGATCTTCCGGTCCGGATCATGGAAAGATGGAACGTTTTCTTCAGACCCGGAAAAAAGAAAACCTTTGGAATATCTCGATTTTCGTTTTGGGAATAAAGTTTTTTATAAAGAGAGGGGGAAGGAATCGATTGTTCCTGTTATTGATGCACCGACAGACTCAGCAACTACCACAACAGATGTAATTCCTGCAAATGAGGTTTTACCGCAATAGAATCTTTGTTCAAGATAACAAACGACGAAAATTTGGGGTCGCACCGCACGAACAAAGCGGAACAACCCCAAATTTTTAACGACGCCTTTTTTTTGGTTATCACGAAAAAGATACCCCCAATCTCTGTTCGGAAAAAACATTTACTCGTGGTATAATTTATTATATGAAAGTTCCACGCGTCAAAATGTTATCTTTGCTTGAGCACTATCTCGTCTGGCACTACGGTCAGGCATATAGAGATATTTATCATGTTTGGATGAATTTCATCTGGTTCTGTTTTAATTTCTTTTCTATTACCGATCTTTTTGCTTCGTTATTCCAACCATGGAAACGCATGGGGGAGGATTATCCTAAAGCTTTTGATCTTGCAAAAATTGTTTCGACCTTCATTGTAAACATACTTATGCGGATTGTCGGTGCGATGGTACGCTTGATTGTTATTACCATAGGGCTCACATTCGCTTCTCTTGTATTTTTTATTGGTCTTGCCATTCTTCTTGTGTGGACTGTTATGCCGGTCTTTTTTGTCGCGCTTATCGTTATGGGACTTAGCTTGATTATTTATGGATAATAACTCAAACAAACAAATTGAAGATTTGTCGGTATATCCGCTTCTCCTTCTGGAAGAGTGGTTTCCTCATCATTTGCGTCATAAATTTTTCCGAGTCCTCCTTATCGTGATGTCGTTCCTGTTTATGGTTTTTACCATACTTTTCTATATCAACAGTACCATACCACAAGAACAAAACACTTATTTTTCTCTCGTTCATGCCGTGAACGCTCGAATCGAAGGTATTTTCCTTATACTCTTTGCTTTTTGGGTGGCGGTATATTTACTGGAAAGTTTTCATCGGGCAATATATTTTCACAATCGGTCATTTAAGATGAGAAAACGACAAGGAAAGGATGGAGGTGAGATGAATTATGAGATGTCGTCGGAAGTAGCCACTGTTTTTTATTTTGCTGAAGACGGAGATATTATAAAATCATTTTTCAAATCACCACTCGGTTTTCAGATTCTGATACGGTGTGGTTTTCTCTCTGACGATGTGAATTCTTTTTTAGAAAAAAGACAAAATATCCTATCTATTTTGATTGGTGATATGTACGCGGAATCAATTTTTAATATGGAGGATTTTGCTTTATATATATATAAAAATTATCCGGAATTTTCTGATTTTCTTTTCAAAAAGGGTGTTGGTGAAAAAGACTTTAACGGTGCAGTGAAATGGGCGGTTAAAGTGGAAGAAGATGAAGAATTCAAAGAACGTTGGTGGAGTCGTGATCACTTGAAAAAAATCGGAAACCTCGGGAAAGATTTTTCTTTTGGCCATACATATATGCTTGATCGATATGCTCATGATATTACTATCGGCGGAGCAGCACCTTCCGATAAAGAATTGCACTGGGAAGACGAAGTGACACAACTCGAAAATGCCCTGTCGAAAGGTAAAGAAGCAAACGTAATGTTGATTGGAGAAGACGGAGTTGGAGTGATTGATATTGTGTATGAATTTGCTTATCACATGGATGCGCGCGAAGTCCCGCTTGTTCTTCAGGATGACAGAATCCTTCTTGTTGATACAAATCTTATTGTCGCCACCGCAAAGGAAAAAGGTATTCTTGAAGAACAAATTATCCGTCTATTAAATGAGGCGGTGAAGGCGGGGAATATTATCCTTGTATTTGATCACTTCACTTCATTTGTTGAAGGTGCCCGTTCCTTGGGTACCGATGTTATTGATATTTTAAATCCATATCTTACTTCTCCTCAAATCCACATTATCGCTCTTGCGCCGACAGAGGAATATCATAGAGTTTTAGCTCCAAATGGAGAGATGACAACGCGTTTTGAATTGGTTCAGGTGAAGCAACCGGAGGGAATAAGAATAATTGGTCTGCTCGAAGATGGCGCGCTTCTTTTGGAAAGGAGGTACGGCGTTTGTTTTACTTATGCATCGATTGTTGAAGTAATAAAAAGTGCAGAGAATTATATTACGGAAGGAGTCATGCCAGATAAAGCGACTGATCTTCTTATGGAAATACCGCCGTATATGATTCAGAAAAATAAGTTGCTTGTTGAGAAGCAAGATGTTTTGGACTTTGTTCATATTAAAACAAAAATTCCCATCGGCGAAATATCACCTCTCGAAAAGGACAAACTCGAGCATCTTGAGGTTGAACTTCATAAACGAATTGTTGGACAAAACGATGCAGTAAAAGCTGTTTCGGATGCAGTGCGACGGTCTCGCGCAGGAGTGCGCGATCCGAAAAAACCAATCGGCTCGTTCCTTTTCCTTGGTCCAACCGGTGTCGGAAAAACGGAAACTGCAAAAGCTCTTGCCTCGGTGTATTTTGATAGCGAAGAAAAAATGGCACGTTTAGATATGTCGGAGTATCAAGGTTCGGATGCAATGGAGCGTTTAATCGGTTCGTTTGAATTGGGTAAACCGGGAGCGCTTTCAATGCTCGTGAAAAATTTTCCGTATGGCGTTCTTCTTCTCGACGAATTTGAAAAAACAAGTAAGGAAGTACAAAATCTTTTCTTGCAGGTATTAGATGAAGGATTCTTCTCTGATATGGGTGGTCATCGTGTGAACGTGAAGAATCTTATATTCATTGCGACTTCAAATGCAGGGTCCGGTATGATGTATGATTTCATTCAAAACGGTCAAGATCTTCACGCTTCTAAACAACTTATCGTCGACTCTATTATTAAGGACGGAATACTTAAACCGGAACTTATGAATCGTTTTGATGGAATCATTCTTTTCAATCCATTGGAGAAGAAAGATATTACTGATGTTGCAAAAATCATGTGCGAGAATTTGCGAAAACGTTTAAAAGAAGATCATTCAATCGACCTTGCCATTAATCAGGTACTTATTGATGAATTGGTAAAAGAAGGACTTGACCCGCTCTTCGGAGCCCGTCCTATGGCCCGCGCGGTAAAAGATAAAGTTGAAAAAATTATCGCCGAAAAATTAATCAGCGGAGATATTCAAACAGGAATGACCGTAGAACTCGAACAATCTGATTTTGATAAAAAATAAATTAAAAAACATCCGACAACTGTCGGATGTTTTTTTTAAATTATTTTATTGAGGATTTTTTTTACATCTTCGGCGCATTCGGTTTCCATGAGTTCTACTCTTATGTCCTTGGCTCCGGGGAAGCCTCCGATGTACGCTTTGAAGTGCTTTTTCATTATGGCGAAATTTTTTGTTTTTCCGAAAATCTCTTCAAATAGATAGGAGTGTTCTAAAAGCACGGTGCATTTTTCTTCAAAACTCGGATCGTCTTTTCGGTCGGCAAAAAGCCACGGGTTACCAAATATTCCACGTCCAATCATTATGCCGTCACAGCCGGTTTCTTCTGCGCGCAATTTTCCTTCGGCGATATTTTTGACGTCGCCATTGCCGATGATAAGAGTTTTGCTCTTCATTTCATTGCGCATTTCCACGAGTCGCTTTACTTGGCTCCAATCGGCGGGAACATCGGACATTTCTTTTTTTGTGCGTGCGTGAAGTGTGATGGCGGCAGGATTTGTTGAAAGAATTACAGGGAGCCATGTTTCGATTTCATTCTTGTTGTATCCGATGCGAGTTTTTACTGAAACAGGCATATCTCCCGCGCCTTCCATTGTTGCGAGAATTATTTCTCTTGCCAGTTCGGGAGTATTTATGAGCGAAGCTCCGGCTCCTTGTTTTTGTATATTCCTTTCCGGGCATCCCATATTTATATCAATTCCGTCGAAGCCAAGCTCACGAATAAGCTTCGCTGTCTCTTTGAAATTTTCCGGTTTGGCACCAAAAACTTGTGCCACTATCGGGCGCTCATCTTCCGTGTAAGAGAGGTCTTTCATGAGATGTTCACGTCCTATGCTCTGCAATCCGTCGCAGGCGACAAATTCAGTCCACATGACATCCGGTTTGCCGTACTTCGCAATAATACGTCGAAAAGCCGCATCGGTGACATCAGCCATCGGCGCGAGTGCAAAAAAAGGTTTTGGCAGTTTATTCCAGAAACTTTCAATCATAATAGAAATATACGTTAATTTTCGCAAAAAAACAAATAAAAAGCAATCGGTCAAGTGTGTTTATTTATTTAGTGAACAATCAACATGTCAGCCAATTGTCCAAGAGTGTAGCCGATAATTATTGCAATACTCGCGAGAATAAGAATTTTCGACCCGGCCTTTAGCGGGTTTTCCTTTGTATAAATGCTTGTTGTTACACCAAGGAGAAATAATCCAAAAAGAGTGATACATATGGAATAGAGAACACCTTGCTTTACCGGAAGAAAGAAATAGGGAGAAAGAGGGAACAGTCCTCCGACGAGCCAAGCTGAAAACATGGCGATTGAATTTTTTATAACGGATGGGTTTTTGTTTGGAACAATAGAAAGTTCTCTGTATGCCATTTCTTTTAGCATAAGATTTTCGTTTTCTTTTGCACTGAGTGACATTTGTACCGCCATATTTTTTGGCCAGCCGTCCTTTATGAAACGTCTTTCCATTTCGACGCTCTCTTCTTCTTTGTTGTTCTGTATTTCAGAAAGTTCTTCTCTAAGCATTTCATTTTCCATTTTTCTTTGGGAGGAAAGGGAGGTAAATGTTCCGATTGCCATTGATATGGCACCGGCGGATATAATTGCCAATCCCGAAAGAAGAACAATAAAATGATTTTGAGAGCCAACGGCGATACCCGTAAGCGCACTCAAGGCTGAAACCATTCCGTCCTGCATACCAAAAACAATTTCGCGCCCGTATAAGTAGGCAGCGCTTTGGTGATGGATACATCTCGGGTTGAAATTATAATGAGGGTCTTTATTTTTCATTTAGGTATAGTCATTTCGGAATGCTTGGCGGGAATGTACCACATAAATAAACCGGTCAAAAAATTATAATCCAAGTTTCTCTCGGAGTTCAGCACTTGGTTCCCATGGCGGGTCGAAGGTAATTTCCACTCTTACTAGACCTGCGCCTTCAAGTTTTCCGACTTCTTTTTCTACTTGGCCAATGAGTGTATCGGCAAATGGGCAAAACGGGGAAGTGAGTGTCATCAAAATTTCCACTCCATCATCATCGGGGGTGATTTTCCGAATGAGTCCGAGTTCAACAATATCAAGCCCTATTTCCGGATCTTTGACGTTCTTAAGTTGTTCTAAAATGTTAGTTCCTAAAATTTTTTTCATATTTTTAATGGTCGTCATTCTGAACTTGATTCAGAATCCACGGTTGTAAACGGCGGACGTGGATTCCAGCTCGCGGGCTGGAATGGCGGGTGAAATTATTCTTCTTTAAATCCTTTCAGAGCTATTTCCTCGGCAAGTTCAGGACCTCCGCTTCTTACTATTTTTCCTTCTTTCATAATGTGGACGTAATCGGGAGTAATTTTCTCCAAGATTTTTCCGTAGTGAGTAATGAGAAGAAATCCAGTCCCGTTTTTTCTGAGTGTATTGATAACGCTAAAAATCTTTTCAACGGCATCAATATCAACACCGGAATCTATTTCATCAAGGAAGGCGAATTTTGGTTCAAAGAATGCGAGTTGAAATGCTTCGCTTTGTTTTTTCTCCCCTCCCGATAATCCGGCATTCACGCTACGTCTGAGAAAAGTTGGAGAAAGACCGTACTTCTCCGCCTCGGCTTTTACAAAAGTATTAAATTCCAAAAGGGTGATATCTTTTCCTGTAAGTTCTTTATAGGAACGATAGAGAAAGTTCGTGAAGGAAACGCCGTCAATTTCGGGTAAATGTTGGAGAGAGAGGAATAATCCTTTTTTAGCTTTTTTATCAGTAGAAAGATCTGTTATGTCTTCGCCGTCAAGAATAATATTTCCTCCGGTAATTTTGTATTTTGAATGGCCCATCAATGTGTTGACGAGGGAGCTTTTTCCGGAACCGTTTGAGCCCATAAGAATATGAACTTCTCCGGAGCCCATCGATAAAGAGACATCGCGAACGACATCTTTTTCTTCGGCAGTTACTGAAAGGTTTTTTATTTCTAGTTTCATTTTTATTTGTTATTTTTTTACACAGGACCAAATCCCGGTTCTCCGAGCCACCTTCTTAAAGTGTTTATCGGAAGATAAGCGCATTTTTCTCTTGATGGTCCAATCTCGATTCCAAGCATTTCGCGCATATTCTCTTCTGAAATTTCCCCGATACTTTCCATGCTTTTACCAATAATTTTATCCATAAGCATATCTGCGGATGCTTGGCTTATTGCACAACCTTCACCATCCCAATGGGCGTCAGAAATATTCCCATTATCATCAAATGAAAGAAACACGATAAGATTATCTCCGCAAGTAGCATTTACGCCTCCTTCGTGAATATCGTGTTTTTCCGGAACGCTTTTTCTTCGCGGATGTTTGTAGCGATCCAATATATTTTCTTTGTATAATTCTTCATCCATAGGGTGAACTAACAATACCACAAATTGGCAAAAATACAACATGTGTTGTTATCAATTTGCTATTCTCTGAATGCATATTTTTTGTTACAATAGCGATATGGAATGGGCAACAAAAAGAAAACTCGCATATATACTTTCATTTTTTGGCATTATTTTTATAATAGCCGGAGCAACTTATTTTCTCCATATTTATAAACCGCCGTCCTGTACCGATGGAATTCAAAATCAGGAAGAAATGGGGGTGGATTGTGGCGGTCCTTGTACCATTATCTGTAGTAATCTTGTGTCACAGCCAATCATTCTTTGGCAGAGATCTTTTGAGAGTGCTCACGGATATTATAATGCGGTTGCTTATGTCGAAAATCCGAATATGAATCTTGGGGTAGCCGAGGTGTACTATAGCTTTAAACTTTATGATAGCCGGGGGATTTTTATCGTGGAAAGACAGGGGAAAACTTTCCTAGTACCCAACGAACGCTTTGCCATATTTGAACAAGCATTGTCCGTTGGCGAAATCATCCCAAAAACAACTACTTTTACATTTACTAGATTTTCCCCTTGGACTAAAATTTCCCGAGAAAAAACACCTCTCACCGTCGGTGGTCCTCAATTGTCAGGAATGGACACAAAGCCAAAAATAACGGCCTCGCTCCAGAATAAATCGCTCGTTCCGGTTAAAAATATTAACGTCACCGCCGTTGTGTATGATTCCAATGAGAATGCTATCGGTGCGTCTGCGACTGTTGTCGATGTCATTCCTCCTGATTCTTCATACGATATTGTTTTCACTTGGCTTCAACCGTTTAGCGCGACACCACAGCGAGAAGAAATTATCCCCAGAATAAATCCATTCGATACTTCATTTTAATTTTTGACCTCCCTTATTATTCAAAAAAAGATTCAGAAACTTCCATAACTTCATGCATTTTCTTCGTACTCTTAAAATTGACTGGATATTATTTTTCTCCACTGTCCCCATCCTTTTGGCTGGGGTTATTACAATGAGTTCTTTTGGTTCGGTGGGATCTTTTGCTTCAAAGCAATTATTATGGATTGGAGTTTCTTGGTTGCTTTTCTTCGGCCTCAGTTTTGTCGACTTTCGTTTTCTTCGACGTACCGGTGTCGTAATCTCTCTCTTTATTCTTGGCTGTGCTTTCTTGTTATTATTATTCATGCTTGGAAGTGTTTTTAAGGGAGCTAAAGGTTGGTTTAATGTCGGACTCTTTGCTATTCAACCCGCTGATCCGATGAAACTCGTGCTTATTCTTGTTCTTACAAAATATTTTTCGCGCAGACATATTGAAATTGCAAATATTCGGCACATTGTTGTTTCCGGAATTTACGCCCTTATTCCTTTTATTCTTGTAGCAATTCAACCTGACTTCGGGTCGGCTATCATTTTTTTCTTCATCTGGCTCGGAATGGTTTTTGTATCCGGAATTTCGAAGAAACACCTTCTTATTGTTTTTACTCTTGGTCTGGTTTCTTTTGGAACTTTATGGGGATTTGTTTTTCATGATTACCAAAAACAGCGCATCATGACGTTCATTCATCCGCTGGCAGATGTTCGAGGGTCCGGATATAACGCTTTTCAGTCTACTATAGCTGTCGGGTCGGGAGGAATTTTTGGTAATGGAGTCGGATACGGAACCCAGTCACGACTGAATTTTCTTCCGGAACATCAGACTGACTTTATCTTCGCAGCGTTCTCTGAGGAGTGGGGATATATAGGAGTGTTACTTCTTTTTATTTTCTTTGCACTTTTAATATGGAGAATTCTTGCAAATGCATTTCTTGGGGAAACAAATTTTGAGATATTATTCGGCATGGGCGTTGCCATTTATTTCATTGCTCATTTCACGATTAACATCGGCATGAATATTGGATTATTGCCGGTTACCGGAATTACCGTACCTTTTATGAGCTATGGGGGCTCTCATCTTTTGACTGAATTTTCTGCGCTTGGGATATTAATGGGAATGAGAAGATATAGGCGCGCGGCTCATCGGGACGATCTCAAACACGAATTTCTCGGTGTGGAATGATTTTTACATAGGATTAATATAAATAAATCCCGCAGACGGTTTGTCGTCGCGGGTTATTTTTTAATTCAGTTTTCTATAGCTGTTCAACTTTATAAACCGTCGCTGTTTCTTTTAATGTTTTTGGAAGAGAAAAATCTTTTTTTACCATGCTCTGCAATTTCTTGCCAAATTTTATTGCTTCATCTTCGTGGCTCATAATATATTTTATGGCGGACAATATTTCATCGGCATTCTTTGGACGGACAAGAATTCCTGTTTGCATATCTGTTATAATCTCCGGAATTCCGCCGACGGCAGAGGTGATTGTGGGGATTCCTGCGATTCCCGCCTCTAATATTGCGAAAGGGAGTCCTTCTTTTATTGAAGTAAAGAGAAAGACGTCAAAAGCCGGGAGCAGAGAAGAAGCTTCGTCAACATTTCCGAGAAGGAATATTTTATTTTCAAGTCCCGAATCGATAATTTGTTTCTGAAGGGCCATTCTCTCTTCGCCTTCACCCATTATAAAAAATAATATTTTTGAATCATTTGGTAATTTTGAAAAAGCTTCGATGGCGTAGGTTTGGCCTTTGTTTTTATGTAGTTCCGCTATTGTGCCAAACCAAAAAGCATTTTTGCTTTCCTCCACCGTAAGGCCTCTTTCTTTGGCGAGATGACTCAAAACACGTTTTCTCGCTTCTTCTTTTTCCAATAAAGGCAAATCTGAAATACCGTTATGTATCAGTTTAATTTTTTTTCGGGTAAACGGCATCGCCAAGGCTTCGCGCTCATCCCTCTCGGAAACAGTAATAACCGTATGGGAAAAAAGTATGGTTAGCCACGATAAAACCTTAATGGCGAATATTTGAAGTGCGGGTCGTTCTTCTCTAAAAGCCCAACCATGCGCTGTGAAAATAATTTTTGGTACTTTTGCGATACGTCCGGCAAGAGCACCGAGCCCGCCGATTTTTGAACTGTTTACATGAATGATATCCGGTGCTTCTTCTTTAAAAAGTTCGATTAACTTTTTAAAAGTTCGCATATCGTCCGTCAAACTAATATCCCTTGAAAGAAAGGGGAGCGGAATGGTTCTAATGCCTGCATCGAGAAGTCGTGTTTTGAGTTCTCCCGTACCTCCGAGAGCTACCGAAACATCATATTTTTTTGCAAAATTTGTAGCGAGGTCATATACATAGCGTTGCGCACCACCCCAATTGCTTTTGGTGATGACATACAGTATTTTTTTCTTTGGTTGCGTTGGTGTCATACAAAATAAACTATATTAGTTTGAAGTTAAAAATGTCAGCTCTTTTCTTTGATATTTTCGCCTAAAGCTATTATACTATATTGTATGTATATTTATAACAAAAAGGAAGGGTTACTGCTCTTTTTTGGGGACATAATCGTCTTTGTCGCCTCTCTTTGGCTGGCGCTTTTCCTCCGTAACCTCCACATACCTTCTTCCGGGCTTTTTTACAGTCATATTCGGCCGTTTTCCTTTATTTTTATTGCTTGGGTAATAAGTTTTTTTGCCGCAGGATTATACGGAAAACACACCATGCTTTTTAAGAGTCGGTTGCCTACACTCCTCTTAAATACACAAATGATAAATACCGTTCTGGCAATTATCTTTTTCTACTTCAGTCCGTCACTCACGGTAACTCCGAAGACGACACTTTTTATTTACATCATTATTTCATTTGTTCTCATTCTGGTATGGAGAGTCCGCCTCGTTTCTTATCTTGGTTTCAGAAATAAACAAAAAGCATTTCTCATTGGCGAAGGAAAGGAGATACGAGAACTTTATGAAGAAGTAAACAGTAACCCAAGATACTCACTTTCTTTCATCGGTTTTCTCGATATTGAAAAAGAAGGTTTTGATATTGAGGACGATCTCGTTCGACCTGTTTATGAAAACGGAATTTCTGTAATTGTTGTTGATTCGAAAAGTTCAAAAATTGAACCGCTTCTGCCTCATTTGTATAATCTAATTTTTGCGAATGTGAGTTTTGTAGATATGCATAAGGTGTACGAAGATATTTTTGACCGCGTTCCACTTTCTCTCCTTCGATATAATTGGTTTCTTCAGAATATTTCTTCGGCTTCACACCCGGTATACGACACACTGAAACGTCTGATGGATATCGCCCTCTCTTTGATTGCTCTTGTTGTTTCGTTCATTTTTTATCCGTTTGTATATATCGCTATCAAAATGGAAGATGGTGGTCCAATATTTAGCCACCAAGACCGAGTAGGGAAAGGGAACACTATTATTCATTTGCTGAAATTTAGAACCATGACTGCTGATGACGGTGGAAAATGGGGGCAAGGTGAGAATAAGATTACTAAAGTAGGAGCATTTTTGAGAAGAACAAGGATTGATGAATTGCCACAGCTTTGGAATGTTCTCTTTGGAAGTATTTCCCTGATTGGCCCACGTCCTGAATTCCCTGAGCCGGTAAAACAATATATCGCTGAAGTTCCGTATTACAATATCCGACATCTCATCAAACCGGGCCTCTCCGGTTGGGCGCAAATCTATCACGAAAATCACCCACATCACGGCATCGACATCGTAGAAACAAAAAACAAACTTTCGTACGATTTGTACTACATAAAGAACCGCTCAATAATGCTGGATGTAAAGATTGCATTTTTAACCATTAAAACTTTATTATCCAGAAGCGGGAAATAATTCTGAGATGAAACCTTTTTTGAAAAAATAAGTTGTAAAATATAATCGTTAAAATAATAACAATAAAAAAATGGCAAATGAAAAAGTCGTCGTAACCGGAGGTGCAGGATTCATTGGTTCCAATCTTGTTGATGGTCTTATCGAAAAAGGGTACGAAGTACATGTTGTGGATACCCTCGTTTCGGGAAAAAAAGAAAATGTAAATCCGAAGGCTATTCTCCACGAAAAAGATATTCGCAATGCTGTTGATATGGCGGAGGTAATGAAAGGCGCGAAATACGTTTTTCATCTTGCCGCTGTTCCTCGTGTGCAGTTTTCCATTGAAAACCCTATTGAGACACACGACGTAAACGTAACCGGAACATTAAATATTCTCAAATCTGCCAAAGATGCGGGAGTGAAAAAAGTTGTTTTCTCCGCCTCAAGTTCTGCTTATGGCGATCAGAATATTATGCCGCTTAACGAGGTAATGCTTGCGCACCCGATGAGTCCCTATGGTCTTCATAAACAAATAGGAGAATTATATTGCCGACTCTTTAGTGAGATTTATAATCTTCCAACCGTATCTTTGCGATATTTTAACGTCTATGGGCCGAGGCTTGACCCGGCAGGCGCTTATGCTTTGGTTATCGGTTTATTCTTGAGATTGCGAACAGAAGGAAAGCCAATCACTATTACCGGTGACGGTACGCAAACAAGAGACTTTACTCACGTTCGCGATGTCGTGCGTGCCAACATTCTTGCTGCAGAAAGTGAAATAGTAGGGAAAGGTGAAGTGATAAATATTGGTGCCGGAAAAAATTGTACTATCAATCGTTTAGCCGAACTTATGGGAGGGGAGGTAATTCATATCGCGCCACGACTAGAACCTCACGATACTTTGGCGGATAATTCTCTCGCAAGAAAATTATTGAATTGGGAACCGATGGTCTCTTTTGAAGACGGAATTGCGGAGTTGAAAAAATTGTTTAATTTAGTTTAAAATATATTTAAAAAAAGCGATGTTGAAATTTCAACATCGCTTTTTTTTAAAATATTCTTTATTGGGCTTTTGGCGCTCCTGTCGGCATCCCTCCCGGGCCGCCAAAAGTTGAACCGGCCGGACGAATGGTGATTGTGGTTGCAGTAATGCTTCCGTCAGCATTTGATGTTCCGTTTGTGATAACATTTGTTCCGACGGCGAGGTCATCGAGTGTTCCAATAACTGACTTCATAATTTCGGAAGCTGTTCCTAGATAGACAATCTTTGATCCGCCCGTGCGGTCTTTGATGGTGATGCTTTTGATATCCTTTGATAGAATCTCTCCGGAAACCATTCCTGCGCCTCCTCTCATTCCGGCAGTGCGTGTTCTCGTTGTGCCCGTTTGGCCTCCAAATTGCCCTCCGGCGAATTGGGCATTTCGGGCATTATTTTGGCTTCCTGCATATTTCATTCCTCCATAGAAGGAAATTCCACAAAGAAGGATGGCTGTAACTATAATACCGGCAATAACTTTTGGTGTGTGTTTTTTCATAAAATTTTTTTAATTTTTTAATTTTTTTCTAAAACGTAATACATAAAACCTTATTCGTATCTTAATGCGTCAATCGGATTTAATGCGGCGGCTCTTGTTGCGGGATAATACCCAAAGAGGATTCCGATTCCCGCAGAAACACCAAAGGCAAGAAGAACAGAAGAAAGTGAAATGCTTGTCTGCAGTATTCCGGTCGCCGAAATTCCATAGGCGATAAGCCAACCGAGAGCCACTCCGATAACTCCGCCGGAAAAGGTGAGCATAACGGCTTCGGCGAGAAATTGTAAACTAATATCTTTTTTCTTTGCTCCCACTGATTTTCTCAAACCGATTTCTTTTGTTCTTTCCGTAACAGTAGTAAGCATCATGTTCATAATGCCGATACCTCCGACGACAAGGGAAATTCCCGCGATGGCCGCTAGGAGCAAAGTAAATGTTCCTGTGACGCTTGAGACGGTGGAAACGAGGTCTGCAAGGTTCATGGTATTGAAGTCAGCCAATGTCGAATCGGTAATATGGTGACGTGTCATTAAAAGGTCGGTGACTTGTTGCTGGGCTTCTTTCATTGAGGCTGTATCAATTGCTTGAACATTTATTGTCGTGACATATTGATCTCCGGAAAAATATCGTCCGGCAGTCGTTAAGGGAATAAATATCATTTCGTCAGTGCTTCCAAATCCTGAACCGCCTTTTAGTTTTGTAATTCCTATAACTTTAAATTCAATACTTTTTATGCGAATTGTTTTTCCTAATGCACTTACTCCTTCTCCAAAAAGATCTGTCTGTACGGTTGGTCCGATAACGGCAACTTTGGAAAAACTTTTTGTGTTTTGATCAGTAATAAATGAACCTTGGTCAACCTGAAGATTTTTTACCGCCGGATAGGAGGAAGTAACTCCGTCAACGGTCGTGTTGGTATTCATGCCTCTTGTCGTCACTTGGGCGCGTGTAGAAATTTCCGGAGCAACCGCTTTTACAAGCGTGAGGTTCTTAGCAATGGCGGTGGCATCGTCTTGGGTAAGAGTTTTTGCGTTTCCTCTAGCTCCCTGCACTCCGGCACCCTGAGTTCTTGGAGCTCCCGGTTGAACAATGATGAGATCAGAGCCCATGGATGAGATATTTGATTCAATAGAGGCCTGTGCGCCTTGTCCGATGGAAACCATGGCGATGACTGAACTGATGCCGATGATGATACCGAGCATCGTTAAACCGGTTCGCACTTTATTGGCGGTAAGAGAAGCATAAGTTTCTTCCAATATATCAATGGTTGTCATTTTATTTCTTTGTTTTATGTTTTATTCTTTTTTCGTGCTCTTTTGAATCGCTCACTATCATTCCGTCTATAATGTGTATTATTCTGTCGGCATGTTCTGCGACGTCATGTTCATGAGTGATAAGAATGATCGTTCGACCTTCTTCTTCGTTAAGTCGTTGAAATGTTTCGAGAACAATATCACCGGTTTTTGTATCGAGATTTCCCGTCGGTTCATCGGCTAAAATAAGAGAGGGATTATTTACGAGCGAACGCGCGATGGCGACGCGTTGAATTTGTCCGCCGGAAAGTTGATTTGAATGATGAAGAAAATGTCCCTCATCAAGTCCTGCTGCAAAAAGGGCTTCCCTTGCTCTCGCTTCGCGGTCTTCACGGCTAATCCCTTCGTCGTACATGAGGGGGAGCATGACATTCCGAAGGACGGTTGTTCTTGGCAAAAGATTGAAGGCTTGAAAAACAAATCCGATTTTGTCTTTGCGAATATCCGCGAGTTCATCATCGGAAAGTTTGGAAACATCTTTTCCATCAAGAAAATATGTTCCGGAAGTTGGAGTATCAAGCGCTCCCAAAATATGCATGAGCGTCGATTTTCCCGACCCTGAAGGTCCCATGATGGCGAGAAATTCTCCGTCTTCTACCGTGAAGCTTACTCCGCCGAGTGCATTGAAAGCGACATCGCCCGTGTTGAATGTTTTTATAATGTTTTTAATTTCTATCATAGAGTAATTGTGAATTATCCCCCTATCCTTCCTCCACCTCCGAATAGACTGCGCGTTGATGCAGTAGATGCTGCCGTTGTCTGTGCTCCTGTTGTTGTTCTTGTTACCACTAAATCTCCTTCTTTTACTCCCGA
>CAIJYI010000011.1 GCA_903824855.1 uncultured bacterium
GAGCCGCTTCGGCTGTTTCGCTTTATTCGGTGACACCAAAAACGGTCGCGACCCCAACCGTATCCGCTCACATTTATTTCTTTGGCAGGGAAGATTGCGCTTTTTGTAAAGCCGAGAAAAAGTTCCTCTCCGGGTATATTCCTGCAAATCCGGAGGTTTCCGTGCAATATTTTGATATCGTAAATGATCCGAAAGCAAAATCGGAGTTTACAAAAATTACTTCATTAAACAACCTTCCTCAGGTTACTCCGCTTGCTTTGGTTGGAGGAAAAGTCATACAAGGATATGCCGGTGATGAAACGACAGGAAAAGAGATAATCGACGCTGTGACGAGTGCAAAAGCAGGCAAAGACGTTCCGCTTAGTTTCTATGAAAATAAGGCCCTTGTGGCAACCAGCGCCTCCGGATGCGATGCAAACGGCAAGGAATGCGGTATAAAAGGTCCTGAAAAGCCAAGTTTGGTCTATAACGTGCCCTTCATCGGAAAGACTGATTTGAAGGATTTTTCTCTTTTCTCACTCTCCGCTATTCTTGGGTTTATTGACGGTTTCAATCCTTGTGCGATGTGGGTGCTTATCACTTTCCTTATCGCATTGATTCAGGTGGGGAGTCGAAAGAGAATGTTTTATGTTGCCGGGTTATTCCTTCTGGCTGAGGCGATTCAATATTATTTAATACTCACACTCTGGTACAAGCTCTGGGATTTTGTCGGACTTGATCAAATTGTTACGCCTCTCGTCGGACTTCTTTCCCTTGGCAGTGGAATTTTCTTTCTTTACCGTTGGACAAAAGCGAAGGACACCGTCACTTGCGATATTACTGATATTGATGAACAGGAAAAAATTGGCGGAAGAATTCAAAAACTTGCAAATGCACCGCTCACTATTTTCACGACCCTTGGAATTATCGGGCTCGCGCTTTCGGTTAATATCATCGAGTTCGCTTGTTCTATCGGAATCCCACAGGTATTCACAAAAACTCTTGAATTAAATCAGCCTTCATTTTGGGCATATCAGGGATATATGTTTACGTATATGTTTGGTTATATGGCTGACGATATCGTCGTTTTCGCCTTCGCTCTTTATGGAATTAATAAAATTCATAGCAGCGAAAAATATTCGAAGTGGTCACTTCTTATCGGAGGAGTCCTTATGCTTCTGCTCGGTGTGTTGCTGGCATTCTTCCCAAACATTCTTGTTTTGTAAAATAATTCATTTAATAAAAAAAACGCTCCGAATTTCGGAGCGTTTTTTTTGATTGAGATTATTTTGCTTTCGCAACTTTTTTAACGACTTTCTTAACAGGGGATTTTCCGGCAACTTTTGCAGCTTTCACTTCTTGTGGAAGAACGTGAACAACTTTTTTAACAACCATCTTGTTATTGAAATTCATTTTTCGTTTTGTTCCAAAACTTACAACCCCATCTTTAAGAGCATATAAGGTATGGTCGCGACCTACTGCGACATTCTTTCCAGCCATGATGACTGTTCCTCTTTGTCGAATGATAATAGCTCCTGCTCCGGCTTTTTGTCCGGCGTAGAGTTTTGTTCCAAGGTATTTTGGATTCGAATCTTTAAGGTTCTTAGCGGAACCACCTGCTTTCCTGTGTGCCATAGTGTTTTATATATTAGTATATGGTATAAGTATCATATGGTATATAGGGCACCATACAATGACTATGAGTATAACTCAACACTGGGAAAAAATCAAGGGGAATATGGATGTCCAAGGCATTTTAGATAAAAACACTTTCTGGAGCGTATTTGTGGTACTTGTAGCAATCATTTCTTTTGGACTGGGAAGATCATCAGGATTAGAGACGGTGCAAGGAAATACCGTGATTGAATTTCCGAAAGGACAAGAAGCCGGAGCTTTCATTGGAACCTTTGCTACGACAACTCCGAAAGCATTACCGGTAAAAACATCAGGAATATATCTCGCATCAAAAAACGGAACAAAATATTACCTCCCAACCTGCGCCTCTTCAAACAGAATTTCCGCCGCAAACAAAATCTGGTTTGACTCAAAGTTAGAAGCAGAGAATGCCGGCTACACACCTGCAGCCAACTGCAAAGGAATCTAAAAAACCACACGCCGGCTCTGCCGGCCCCTACTTCCTAGCGACCCGCGGTCGCGATCAATCA
>CAIJYI010000012.1 GCA_903824855.1 uncultured bacterium
GCTCTTCCGTACCTTATAAATACTACTAGAAGGAACTCAAATAGTGTACCTATAATATTAAAGATAAACTACGCAGCGCCTATGCAAATTAAATCACAATTATTCCCACAATTCCCATTCCATTACCCAATCAAGAAAAAAATAACAATACAAAGTCCATTACGTTCAATAAGAAATTAGCAATTTTGGAAAATAAAAATGTTTTTAGGAAAACAAAAATCCAAAAAAAAGCAATTAGTTATTTTGGAAAATAAAAAAGTTTTTAGGAAAACAAAAATCCAAAAAAGAACAAATTCTGACAGAACAAACGTTCCACCGCCTCAACAAAGGTAAAACATCTATAAAAACATTATCATATAAAAATCACGTTTGTTCTTTCCTCATCGTAAAAGAAAAATCGAATATACACCAAGGGCCACATTAGTGGCCCTTTATTTTTTCTAGTTTTTTGATTTTACATTTAAACCGGAGAAGGTTTATGTGTTTTAAAAATTTGGTCTTTGACAACGTTTCACTTATTATGTATGCTGAAATTTGGTGTTTTGATCTTAAAAATAGACAAGAAGGAGGCATAAATGTCATATCAAAGACAAGTTTTTGATAAAATCGAATATAATTATTGGATGTTTCCCTATAGCACAAGAGAAGGCCGTCTTATAAGACTTTTCTATCTCTCTCATGGGGTGAAAGGGGCTGAAATTTGCAAAGCTATTCAATCTCTCGTTCGTGTTGGGCTCGTTAAATGCATAGAACGAAACGGACCGGCTCATTGGGATGTCGCTTATCGCGAAGGAACGTCTGCTGAATTGATACCTACAGAATTTGCATTTCGTTTAATGAAGGCCGGAAAACTACGAAAATTCTTTATGACGAAAGGATTATATTAAACCAAAACGGGGCTATTTAGCCCCGTTTTCTTATTTTACACCATGTTTTCTTCGTATTTTGGTTAATTCCTCCTCTTCGGCTTCCGCCTTCTTCTCCTTCCCCTCCTCTCCGAGTTTCTTTAGATCTTCTGCCGGTAGTTTTATCAGTTCAATACAGCGTTTCTCAAGATATCCCTCTGTGTTCAAGGTCGGGTCTTCTAAAACCTCTTCCAGTAAAGCATGCAGGATAAGTCCAAGTTTTGGTCCGGGTGTTTCATGTGTAACCTCCATTATCCGATTTCCATCGATTTTTAGCATTCCAACTGAGACGGGCGCTCTCATTGCTTCTTCTATCATCGCCTCGTATTTGCGTAAACGATAAGGTTTTTCGACAGGTCTTCCCATCCCGATTCGGTCGCAGGTTCGTATCTTCATAAGATCCCAGACGTTTTCAGGGCCAACATTAGATACAATCCTTCTCACTGCCGAAAGGGTTATCTGTTCAACATCAGAGAAAAATAAGTGGTATTTTACAAGAGATGTCACCGTCTGAGAAAGTTTCACGGGAAACCTTAGGCGTTCCATTAGCTTTTTTGTGATTCTTGCCCCGACAATATCATGGCCATAAAACGTCCAATTTTTCTTCTCATCAGACCAGCGTCTTGTTTCCGGCTTCCCAATATCATGAAACAATGCCCCGAGACGGATATGAAGGGGCCAATTGTGATTTACGGCATGTTCAAGCGCACGGATATTGTGTTCCCATACGGTATAAATGTGGCTCCCGTTCTGTTCCATGTCTATTCCTTTTTCAAGTTCCGGTACGATAAATTTAAGTAGTTCTAAATCGTGAGCCAATATCATCCCATTTTTGGCGTCATTCGACATTATGATTTTTACAAATTCATCACGGATTCTTTCTGATGAAACGTTTCTCAAGTTGCCGGAAAGACGAATTACTGCCTCTTTTGTCTCTTTCTCCAGCGAAAAACCAAGTTCTGTAGAAAAACGGACTGCTCGAAGTAATCGGAGTGCGTCTTCATTAAAGCGTTCTTCCGGGTTCCCAATCGCTTTAACAACTTTGTCCTTTATATCATTTTGCCCATTGTATAGATCAATAAGGGTTCCATCCGCCGGATTATAGGCTAAAGCATTAATGGTGAAGTCTCTTCGTTTAAGATCATCCTCAATTTTCTTACTAAAAGTAACCGTATCTGGGTGTCTATTGTCGCTATAGTTAGACTCCATTCTATAAGGAGTAACCTCGACAATGATTGTTTCCTCTTTTGGTTGCTCATTTGTTTCATATGTAACAGGCTCTTCGGATACTGATTCGTTATAAACGGGGGTGTTTTGTTCGTTTAGAGATGTTTCTTCCCTGCTTGTTTCATGTGTAACTATATTTGAATCGTTTTTAGGTGTTTCACGTGGCACTTTTTGACTTGTTTCATATGTAACACCAGTCTTTACAACAACTCCAACGGTTCCGAATACATTTTCATAGAAGGTCTTTTCAAATAAACCTATTATTTCTTCCGGTATTGCGTTTGTGGTAACATCCCAATCTTTAGGAGTTCTTCCCATTATGGTATCTCTGACGCACCCGCCAACCAAACATGCTTCAAAGCCCGCAGACTGAAGCGTCTCGGTTACACGTGTAACATATTGTGGGATGTGTGTGTTTAAATCCTTCATGTGTTATATTGTACCAAACTTTTGATATTTTGCGAATTATAGTGTAGTATATATTCACGCACCCATAGTGAAACGGATATCACAACGGTCTTCGAAACCGTTAGTCCAAGTTCGAGTCTTGGTGGGTGCACAATCTGGTCTATCGCGAGCGCGGCTCGCTGGGGCGTAGGCTTGGCTGTGGGCCGAGGGATGAAAACCTGGGTTTTCATACTTTCCTTGTTGTAATTTCTTGTAAAAAATTTTTTTTGCTATATAATGGGTTCAATGCGGGTATGGTTTAGTGGTAGAACACGTCCTTGCCAAGGATGAGACGGGAGTTCGATTCTCCCTACCCGCACAATAAAAAGCAGCCCTGAGGCTGTTTTTTTGTGCGGGTAGAGTAAGTGACCTGCGTCACTTACGTGGGGAATCGAAAGTCGGAGCCATGCCCGCGCCGGGCAGGCGAGACGGGGTCGCGGAAAATTTGTGTCGAAACACAAATTTATCCGTGACCGATTCTCCCTACCCGCACAACAAAAAGCAGCCCTGAGGCTGTTTTTTTTTGTGAATAGGTATACTTTATTTAATTGAACTTGTCGTGTATACTAAAGTCATGGAAATAAAAGCCGATTTTGAATCAGCCCTTATATTACATAACGTTCAGGAGTTTGTTTTAGACAAACGGAAGTTTGACGAATGTATACCGGAGAATTTGAAAGAGGGACGGGAGTATAGTTTTCTTGTTTCCGGGCAGAGAAATTATTGGATCCTAGGTAAATTCCCGTTACACGAGAAACAGTCAGATGGAAGTGTTTCAGAGGAGCCGAGAGCTATTATTAATATTTTTGAAGTAACTCACTTTATAGACAACGGCCTGATATTTACAAAAGGAAAATATAAAATATTGCAGGTCGTTGGTAAATAGTAAAGGAAAAAATTGGGGGTTTCGTCGCAAATGGTGCGGAGAAACTCCCAAATTTTTGTAAAAATATGGGGATAACTCTGTGTGTAAGTGTATAAAGGACAGCTTTTGTCTTATCTCTCAATCATCCTTTTTTTGACCGATTGTCAAAAAATGTGGCTTAAAACAAAGAGATTAATCAAAGTCGTCAAGGAAAAATGTCGCTTAAATAAAGGAAATTAAATAACGTTTCACGTGAAACGTTATTTTTGTTTATTTTCTTCAAAAGAGGTATTATTCGTCTATGCCAAAAACCAAAAAACAGGAAACGGGGGACATTGGTGAGAAAATAGCCGGTCGTTTTTTAGTCGGGAAAGGTTTTGAAATTATCGGATGGAACTACCGGAAACCATGGGGAGAAATTGATATAATCGTTCGTCGGGAGGGGAAGATCCACTTTATTGAAGTGAAGACGGTTTCTCTTGTTTCTTGGACGACAACGCAACAACTTGGACAAATTGACAGAATAATTAAGAGCGGTAAGTCTTTTATTTCAGAGAGATTGAACCGTCCGGAGTTGAAATATACTATTCATGAAACAGGGGATATTGATGATAAAAATACTACAGATGGATATCGTCCGGAAGATAACCTTCATCCGTGGAAGTTAAAAAGATTAAAAAAAGCGATTCAGTCATATTTGTCGGAAAAAAGAATGTCTGAGGAAGACGACTGGGCTTTTGATGCAGTTACCGTAAGAATTGACACAAAAGGGAAGACGGCAATTGTGGAATATCTGGAAGATATTATTTTATAATAATTTTTAACAGGAATTAGTTTGATTTTGGAAAATATCTATACAGATGTATATTTTTTAGATTTTCCTTTTAGAAAGATAAAAAAACGTGATTTTTTTTTAGATTTGTGATAGAGTATATGAGTTAAGGAAATATCCTTATCTCGGGGCGTAGTATACCGGTAGTACGTCTGCTTTGGGAGCAGATAGACCGAGTTCGATTCTCGGCGCCCCGACTGTTAGAATAATTCTGAGAGTTAGCTCTCTAATGCTTAGAATCAGTTATTGGTCGATAAAAAACACTAAGAGGGTGTTTTTTTGTTGCTAAATACAATAATGTTGTGGTAAAATATTCTCATGAATTACTATCAACAAACGCTTGAAAAAGCGAAACAATTGATTCAAACATCATCCCTCTCATCCGAGGATAAAACATTTTTGATGGAGATTGTCCCTCGTTTGTCGTTGGACATGTTGGAGGTTTTTGTTTGGACCATAGAAGAGGACTCATCAAGCACCTCTGCAATCGTTGAAAAAACACGACGACTTATTTCTACAGCTACTGATCCTGATGAAATGAAAAAAGCGATGGATGCCGACAAAAAAGAAATGGAACGCTTATTAGCCGAGGATGAAGCGTCGAAAACGGAAAATGAGCCCGTATAACATATAACTACACGACTTATAAATTTATGGAAAAAATGCCACAAATGCAATCAGAACAAACTGAGATAAAAAAAGACGAGAATGTTTTGAGTAAGGAAAAAATAACGGAATACAACAACCAAGGAGAATCTTTTCTCAATCCGGAAAATATGCCACCTTTACCTGTTTCTAACCGTGAAAAGCAACGTGAGTTACTTGTGTTACACCGAGAATACCAACAATTGGTAAGTGGTTTAGTGTTTGAAAAAGCGCTTCGACCAAATATGACCGACGAAGAGATTGATCTTTTGGTTAAGGGGACACTCGAAAAAAGGCAGAGAGAAGAAAATGAAGAGAAAGATGAAATTGCTGAGGATGAATACATTGAACAAGCTGAGGAAAACAAAAAAGAAGTTCCGGCAAATATCGACGAACAACAAATTTCCGTAATTACTCGCGCAGTAGAACTTATGCAGGGTTATTTAAAAGATCACCCTAAGTTGGCAAAATTTGCGATGTTTACCGTTGTCGCAGCTGAACTTGCCGGAAACTCAGCGCCGGCGAATGCTGATTTTGGTAATGTGCTTAATTCTCTTGTTTATGCGGGGCAAAATATGATGCAAAACCAATTGTATGCGCAGCAACAATCCTATCAAACGCAAGGGTATGCACAACAAAACATGCAACAATCCATGAGTTATGCCCAAAATATGGCCAGACAAGTTGCTGAGCAGGGATCTTATAATGCACGAAGCTTTTATGATAATGCAATGATGCAGGCAGGGCAATCACGAATAAATACGTATAATTCATTGGGAAGGCAAGCAACACGGGAGGAGGCTGCTAATATAGAGGCATCATATCAAGCTCAAGTGAAAGATATTGAAAATCAAGCAAGACAAATGGCAGAAAGTGCTCAAATGCAGGCAAATCAAATTATGCAAAACGCACAAATGCAAGCACAGAATACTGCAGCTAACGCAAATATGAATATTCAAAATCAGCAAATGAATGCACAAATGCAAAATCAAAATATGGTAATACAGACGGGCGCAAATATTTTGATGCAGGCTATTGGTGGCGGAGGTGGTCATTGGGGTGGGGGACAAATGAACGCAGGCAGATGGCTCAAATAATGATAAAACGACTAAAAAATGGTGTATCTCAATGGTATTTTTGAGTTATGCACAGGGTAAAAAATGAATATGGACCTTTCTTGATAATACGGCTATGATTAGCCGTATTATTCGTTCTTTGCGTGTAGTAAAAATGGGAGATATAATGAATACATAGGAGGAGTACCATCAAATATAATTTTGAGGACAGATGAGAATATCGGCTAGTAATATTGCTGCATTTCGCACTGTTTAAACGGAGCAACGAATGGTTCATTACCCTATGTCGATCATCCCGCCCTTATTCTCATTTTGGAATTAATGTGGAGCGGGTTTTTTTGTGCCTCAGAGTAATAGAAAAACAATAGAAATTTATTTAACATTATTAAAAATTAATATATGCAACCAAAAACAAAATCACTTGTGGTTATCAAAAGAGACGGGGGCAAGGTTCCTTTTGATTCTGAAAAAATATTTCAAGCGATTTTGAAGGCAGGTATCGCTACGAATGATTTCGGTGAGAAAAAAGCAAGAGGTATTGCCGAAGGTGTATCTCAATTTTTACAAAAGTCCAAAAAAGAAGAAATACCAATTGAAGAAATTCAAGATGTCGTTGAGTTTGCTATTATGAGTGCCGGTTTTTATAAAACAGCACGATCGTACATCACTTATCGTGATTCAAGAGCTCGCGAACGTGATGCGGAAAAAACTTTTGTTGAAGTAGAAAAAACTATTACCGAGTATTTAAATAAAGCAGATTGGAGGGTGAACGCGAATGCCAATCAAGGATATTCTCTCGGGGGATTAATTTTAAATGCATCAGGAAAAATTATTGCAAATTACTGGCTCTCATCTGTTTATCCGAGAGAGATAGGAGAAGCACACAGAGAAGGGGATATGCACATTCATGACCTGGATATGTTTTCAGGATACTGCGCGGGGTGGAGCTTGAGGGCTCTCATTGAAGAGGGTTTCAATGGAGTACCCGGTAAAGTGGAATCAGATCCGCCAAAACATTTAGAGACGTGTGTCGCGCAAATGGTAAATTTTCTCGGAACTCTTCAGAATGAATGGGCGGGAGCTCAAGCTTTCTCTTCTTTTGATACCTATCTCGCACCATTCATCAAAAAAGATAATCTTGAATACAAACAGGTAAAACAAGCAATTCAACAATTTGTATTTAATTTAAATGTTCCTTCGAGATGGGGAACTCAAACACCTTTTTCTAATATCACACTTGATTGGGTATGTCCGAATGATATGAAGAAGAAACAGCCGATATTGGGTGGAGAAATTCAGGATTTCACCTATGGAGATTGCACAAAAGAAATGGCGATGATAAATAAAGCATTTATCGAAGTTATGACTCATGGAGATAGAAATGGCCGCGTCTTCACTTTCCCGATTCCAACATACAATATTACAAAAGATTTTGATTGGGATAATGAAAATGCCCAGGCACTATTTGAAATGGCTGCAAAATTCGGAACGCCTTATTTCCAGAACTTTATTAATTCTCCGCTCAATCCAAGTGATGTCCGAAGTATGTGTTGCCGTTTACAGCTTGATCTTCGCGAATTACGCGCACGTGGTGGTGGACTCTTCGGTTCTGCTGAAATGACCGGTTCTGTTGGAGTTGTTACCATAAACCTTCCTCGTATCGGTTACTTATCCGACACAAAAGAACAGTTTTTTGCCCGTCTTGGAAAATTGATGGATCTAGCAAAGAATTCTCTTGAAATGAAAAGAAAGGTTGTCGGCGATAATATTGAGCGAGGGCTTTTGCCTTATACGAAACGTTATCTCCCGAATTTACATGCACATTTCAGTACTATCGGGCTTAATGGAATGAATGAAGCGATTCAAAACTTCTACGGGAAAAATACAAATATCGCCTCAAAGGAGGGAAGAGAATTTGCTCTCGAGATTTTGAATTTTATGAGAGAAAGATTGGCCGATTATCAGGAGGAAACAGGCAATCTTTACAATCTTGAAGCGACACCGGCTGAAGGTACGACCTATCGTTTCGCAAAAGAAGACCAGAAACGTTTCCCCGGAATTCTTCAAGCGGGAACAAGAGAAGCTCCTTACTATACAAACTCTTCTCACCTCCACGTTGGACACACCGATAATCCTCTTGATGCCCTTGATCATCAGGATGAATTGCAGACAAAATATACAGGAGGAACAGTTCTTCATCTTTTCCTTGGTGAAAGATTGCGCGATTGGAAAACAGCAAGAAATTTTGTAAAAAAAGTCGCTGAAAATTATCGATTGCCGTATTTTACTCTTACTCCAACCTTCTCCGTATGTCCGACACATGGATATATGAACGGCGAAGTTCCAAAATGTCCAAAATGTGACGCTGAATGCGAAGTCTGGTCACGTATTATGGGATACCACCGCCCTGTTTCTCAATGGAATTACGGAAAGAAAAGTGAATATGCAGAAAGAAAAGAATATATACCACCTCAATATAAAGCAGAAGTTCCAGAACACAAAGAAACGGCAAAAAATGAAAAGACCGGCGGCAAGTATCGAGAACTTTCTTCCTTATCTACGGGTAAAAAATAATTAAAAAAGAACCCCCTAAAGTTTTATTAACTTTGGGGGGTTGTTTTACTTGAGTAAAAGGTTTGCGCTCAGGATAAGAGCATTTGCAAATATTAATTGACGCTCACGAGACATTTTTTCATAACTCTTTATCTTATGCCAACGGCAAATTGAGAGCACCGCCTGAAAAAATTCGCTTACTGAGCTGTATGTTTTTCTATTTGTTTTTGGCCCGCAGAAGCATCCTCTGTCGCGAACACTTTCTATTTGAATTTCATGTAAACAAACAGGCGTGTGTTCCTTAGAGTGAAGGTGAACGACTTTTGAAGATTTTATGTGGGTAAAAACAATCTTTTCCAAGAGTACCTTTATTGGTGATTCGTAAAAGCTGTCGCCGAGAACTATTTCTGAAGATTCAAGATCTTCCTGTTCTTCATTTAAAAAAGATTCATAAAGTTTATCATATCTTTCTTTTGAAAGTGTCGGTATTTTTTTCATTTAATACTCCTTTCTGTTGTGACAATATCCACATTTATTTATATGTTATTTGAGAAACATAGTCAATGAAAGGATATAAAAAACCCCACAAACCGTTTTTGGCGGATATGCGGGGTTAAGCGATTTACTGAGCGAATTCTTTTTCAAGTTCAGTGATTACTTCGGCAATCGGTTTAGGGATGTAATACTCCTTAATACCTTCAATACGAAGTGCTCGTTTTCCACGAACCTGTTCTATTGGTGTCCAATTGAAATGAGTTGCTAATAAAGCAAGCTCTTCTTTAATATACACACCTGTTGTGTCGTTTCGTTCGCAGAGAGCGAATACTACCTCACCGATGAGGAGTGCTTTTTTTGCCGGCTCGTCTAAGAATAAATGTTTTTTATGCAAGGCCAATCGATTAGCTAAAATACCTAATCTGACGTAATTAAGCCACCATATTTGTGTGCCAATGTTCATAATACACCTCGTTTTGTTGTTTGAATCTAAACTGATTATACTCTATTATTATTTATTTGTCAAATTACTCTCTCCTTGTTTTAAAGAAGTATGATATAATGAAAAGACAAGTTTTAATCATAAATTTTATACAATATTATGTTAATCGGCGGTTTTGAAAAACTCACACTTCTGGATTATCCCGAAAAGACGGCGGCGATGATTTTTACGCGAGGGTGCACGTTTCTTTGTCCTTTTTGTCATAATCCGGAACTTATCTTCGAAGATCAGGATACTGAGCACATTACTGAAGAACAAGTGCTGGAATATCTGGAAGAAAAGAAAAAAATGATTGACGGACTAGTGATTACCGGAGGCGAACCGACCATTCATAAAGATTTGGGAGATTTTATTAAAAAAGTTCGCGCGCTTGGTATGGTTGTGAAACTCGACACAAACGGCACATCACCGGAAACAGTAGAGAGGTTTCTCAAAGAAAAGATTGTCGATTACTTCGCCATGGACCTGAAGCACACATGGGAGAAATATAATTTGATTGGGCGCTCAAAAAAAGAGGGAATGATTGATGACGTGAAGAAAACTTTTGCTTTAATTCAGCAATCCGGCCTACCCCACGAATTTCGTACCACCGTTTTTCCGGGGTGTCACAGTGAAGAAGACTTTTTTACGATGGCAAGTTATTTATTGCCCGGTGAAACTTATTTCTTGCAGAACATAAGATACGGAAAAACACTTGATAAAAATTTGGATCAAAGCAAGAAACTTGATGTGACAGATATTGTAAAGAGGTTGAAAGAAAAATATCCGGAACTTATAATAGAAGAAAGATAATAGAAGAATAGAATAAATTTTTTAGTTTTGCGTATTAAATATTATTAGGGTAATTTAAACAAAATTTATGATGGGATACGAATATTATAATTATTCTCCAAGACATGAAACAGGAATCGGAATGATTCTTGGTGTGTTATGCTGGATTGCGGTAATTTCATTCATAATATATATGGTGAAACGCCACCGAGGAATGTGCCACGGGAAACATTGCGGAATGAATAAGGAAGTCGGCGATAAATCTGCGCTGGACATCCTCAAAGAACGCTACGCTAAAGGAGAGATTGAGAAAAAAGAGTTTGAAGAAATTAAAAAAGATATTACGGAATAATAAAAAAAGACCTCAAACATAATGAGGTCTTTTTTATTTTATTCATCACATGATATAATTATTTGATTATGAAACCATATATCACCAAAGAGAGTCTTGTGACCGAACAACTTTTAAACGATATTGCTTGTTTGCCTACTTCAGATCTTTCGTCCGTCGTTGAAGATGATTTTTTCAAAAAACTGAGTGATGCTGATTTTATGCGCATTGCTGTTTTACTCGCTCAGAAAAGTTATGATGAAGGAGGTTGTCCTATTGGAGGAGTAATAATAGATAATGAAACTCGCAAAATTGTAGGAAAAGGGCATAATACGCTCGTTCAAGAAAACAATCCTTATAATCACGGTGAAACATCGGCTATGAGGGATGCCGGTCGGAAAGATTTCAGTCTTACCACTATTTTTACAACACTCAGTCCTTGTGATGTCTGTGCAACATTGATTTACATGCGCGGATTTAGTCGTGTGGTTGTTGGAAACATTACGAGTGCTTCCGGAAACGAAGGAATGCTGAGAGAGAAGGGGATAGCGGTTGAAATATTGGAGGACCAAAATGGGATTACTCTTTATGAGAAATACAGAAAAGAAAAACCCGAACTTGATATTGAAGACTGGAAAGGTTTGGCTGCGGTAGGGAAATAAGAAAATAATAAAAAAATCACCTCCAAAAAAGGTGATTTCTTATGTTGTCGGGCTGCCGGGATATCTTCCATTACATGGACCGTACATGTTTTATACCTCACTTCGCCGACCTCGGCTCGTTGCGGTATATTCAACATCTTCGATTCCCGGACGCGAATGAAGCAGTTCATTCGCTCATCCCGACATAATGAAAAAAACTCGCTCAATCGCGAGTTTTTTTCATTATGTCGGGCTGCCGGGAATCGAACCCGGTCTATATCCACCCCATGGACACGTACTACCGGTATACTACAGCCCGCGATAACTTCTCTTGTGAATACTTTATCAAAAATTTTCTTTTTTGGGAACATCTGAAATTTAACTTGTAAAATTTTCTTTTTTCCGTATACTTATATTCATACCATATATGTATACCGCTTGCGGGTATAATTTAATGGTAGAATGACACTCTTCCAAAGTGTATACCGGAGTTCGATTCTCCGTACCCGCACAGAGAAAAAGCATAAAGGAGCAATCCTTTATGCTTTTTTATATATAGTGGGGAATCGCAAACATTCGAAGGGTTCTTTATCTGAAGCGAAAGCGATTTATATGGAGCGTAAACAACCAAGCCATTTCCTTGTTTTGGTAACTTTATAACTTGATAAACCGAGCTTTCCTTGCATTTTTCCTGATTCTATATTATGCTATCGAAATTGGAGAAACGTTCAAATTCGGCCTTGCAAAAGTGTATAGAGGTCGTCTAGCTGTGAATTTTTCCCCTCATTTATTACAAAAATATATTATGCCTACAATACGACAACTTGTGAAAAAGGGAAGAAAATCTTCTCCGAAGAAAGTGAAGACCGTAGCGCTCGGAAGGAGTTTTAATACTCTCAAGAACCGCCCGATGTTTTCCCCGTCTCCTTTTAAAAGAGGCGTGTGTATCCGCGTTTCGACAACCACTCCAAAAAAGCCGAACTCAGCTTTGCGAAAAATCGCGAGAGTGCGTTTATCAAACGGTTTTGAAGTTACCGCGTATATTCCGGGAATGAAGCACAATCTCCAGGAACACTCCGTCGTTCTCCTCCGTGGTGGACGCGTAAAAGACTTAACAGGAGTTCGATACACTATCGTTCGAGGCGTTCTCGATGCGTCCGGTGTTGAAAACAGAAGAAAAGGAAGAAGCCTTTATGGTGCGAAAAGGCCTAAAGCTGGCGCAGTTGTTGCCGCTAAGAAAAAATAAAGATTTATGCGCAGAAAACTTAAAGCAAAAAACCCCATAAAGCCGGATATCAAATACAAATCCGTCAAATTGGAAAAATTCATCAACTACGTCATGTTTGACGGAAAGAAAGAAACTTCAAGAAAGGTTGTTTACGATGCAATGGATGCTATCAAAACCAAACTTGCAGTTGAAGATCCTTTGGAAGTCTTTGAATTGGCAATGAAAAATGCCGGACCTGTCATGGAAGTCCGCTCTCGCCGAATCGGCGGAGCCAACTATCAGGTTCCGAGAGAAGTACGTGCAGAACGCCGTTTATATCTCTCAATGCGCTGGATTATCGATGCAGCTCGCGCAAAAAAAGGTTCTCCGATGGCTAATCGCCTCGCCGACGAACTCATTGCAGCAAGTAAAGGAGAAGGAGAAGCAATTAAGAAGAAAGACAACACCCACAAGATGGCAGAATCGAACAAAGCATTTGCTCACTTCAGCTGGTAAATTTCTTTCATTTTGGGCGATATACTCGCCAAAATATAAAAAACAAAACGGAGCAGTACTTATTGTACAGCTCCGTTTTGTTTTTTATATTTTTGCTTCGCATCTCATCCCAAAAAGAAAGAAACTGTGAAGCTCCAAAAAACACCGCAATCACGTTGCGGTGTTTTTTGTGGAAAAGTTATTCGACACTCATGTCGTTTTTATTTTTCATTTTTGTTATACTACTTGTATATGAATAAACCTATAAAAATAACGCTTTCGATTGCTTTTATTATTATCGTTGTTCTCTCTTTGTTTTTTGCTTATTCACTCTATGTGACGAGGAATAATTCAATCATATCCGATATAAATGTCGTAACAGATTCAGTAACAGGAAAACCCATTCCTCAAGAAGAAATTATAAAAATTCAGGAACAGCAAAAAAAAGATAAAATTTATTATAGTATCACCGGCGTCGTCGTTTCAAAAACGCATACATCAATTACTTTCACAAAACTTGAGGGGGGAAATATTTCCGTTCAATTACTTTCCGGGGGAAATGTCATCAAAACAGAAAATGGTGATGAAAAGATTATAAAAATAGAAGACGTTAATATCGGAGAGGAAGCTTCTGTTGTCTTTCAAAAAGGGATTACCGAGTCTCAAATTCTCGCAAACGGAACCCTGTCTGTAGGAAATATCTATATTTCTCAAGCAAAAACAAACATTGGCGAATAAGGTTCATCTAATCTTTTTTAAATCTCATTTATAAAATTTATGAAAAAATTGTCTTTATATCTTCAAACCGGTTTCTTTCTCTCTTTATGTTCTTTAGTCATATTTGCTGGAGGTACACCTATAAGTACGCAAGCGGAAAGTTGTAATAATTTTGACGCGGCAGAATATAATACCGTTGGAAAGGGCTTAAACCCAAGTTATACACCGGACCAAACAATCAATACCACCTTATCTCTTATAACGAAAAGCACATCTTCCAACAAAGGAAGTGTTGATATTGTGCTCGTTATGGATCGCTCCGGCTCAATGGGTACACCCGCTTTGAAGATTACTAATGCAAAAAAGGCTTTAAATGCCGTTGTCGATAGTATTGCCGCTTCAGGGGATTCCGGAACAAGAATTGCTTTGGTGACCTATAGTTCCAGTGCAACCTTGGATCAAGCTTTTACCACGAATTACAACGCAGTGAAGGTCGCCATTAATTCGATGGTACCGGCCGGAACAACTTCCATTGGTGGTGGTTTGATAGCGGCAGCCGGTGCTCTTAACTCAGTACCAAAAATTCCCAACCAGAAACGATATATAATTTTAGCATCTGATGGCTTGCAGAATACAAATCCCGCTCTTGGCGTAGGGATTTCTTCAATCCCTCTTGATGTCACGGCGTATACGGTCGGGATTGGTTCAGACGCTGATCCGGTCGCCCTAAAAAGCATAGCGCTTAGTTCCGGAGCAAAAAACGGTCAATATTTTGCTTCTTCGATAGATGATCTTGTGGCTAATTTTAAACAGATTATCGCTGAAATTATGGGTTTTTTCACTCTCGATAATATTTCCGTTACTTTTACCCGCGACGATATTTCTCATTCTGAATTTATCAAATCAACACCGAATTTCTCCGCTTATGAACCGGTTAATGGAAACATTTTGTGGAATAATATTGGTTCGATGAATAACGCAAGGACTTCGTTGATTAAGATTGATTTTCTCGCAAAATCTGTCGGTTCAAATATTCCGATGAATACGGATACTTTAAAAGTAAAATATACCATCAAAGGCCTTGCGTGTACGGATATCGTCCCGATAAATAAGCTTCAAATCTTAATTATGGATGAGTTTGTCCCAGCCTGTGAAGATCTTCGTTGGGAATGGGTTAATCCGGCTGAAACAAAATGTACAACTTTGAAATATCCGCAGGTGAGTAACTGTGGAAACACGAGAGAGATATCAGGAAGTGTCGTCTGCCCACAATGCGGTGATGGAGTCGATAATGATGGAGACGGAAAAATTGACTATCCGATTGACCCGGGGTGCCAAAACAAAAAAGATAATAGTGAATACGGAATCCCTTTTTACTCTGAGTTTTAGCCAAAATATGATAAAAACCACCACATCTCATCATGTGGCGGTTTTTTCTGTCTTTTGTTGTTGACAATGTTACCTACTCTTGCTAGTATGGAAACACTGTTGTTTTTGTACAGGAAAAGGCTAGATGCAAGCATTTTGTTGTAGAAAAACAAGAGTAACACTCAGGATTTTAATATCCTCAGTTTTTTAGTGAAAAATTTATACATTAATAATTATGGCAAAGACTTCAGTTATAGCGAGATCATTAAAGAAACCGAAATTTTCCACGCGTGTCAATCGCCGATGTTTTCGGTGTGGCCGAAAGCACGCTTTTATGAGAGATTTTGGCCTTTGCCGCATTTGTTTCCGCGAGCTTGCCAATGAAGGCAAAATCCCGGGAGTAAGAAAATCATCATGGTAACAGATCCTATAGGAGATATGTTGGCGCAGATTAGAAACGCGGGGGCTGTTAAAAACGCCTCAGTTGTTTTGCCTTTTTCAAAGCTTAGGTACGCAGTTGCTACCGCGCTTGCAAAAGAAGGTTACGTTGGTTCTGTCGTCAAAAAAGGAAAGAAGGTCGTTAAGCTTATGGAAATAAGCCTTATTTACAGTGACGGAAAGCCCCGCGTAAGCGGATCCACCCGTCTTTCAAAGCCTTCACGCAGAATGTATTACGGAGTAGAAGATATCAAACCGGTTCGTCATGGTTACGGACTGCTTATGCTTTCTACACCGGAAGGAATTTTGTCCGGAAACGAAGCAAGAAAGAAAAAGGTCGGCGGAGAAGCTCTCTTTAAGATTTGGTAAATATATGTCAAGAATCGGAAAAAACCCAATAGTTATACCCCCAAAAACCGAGGTTTCTATTAAAGATGAAACCGTGGTTGTTAAAGGTCCGCTCGGAGAACTCACGAGGACTTTTGCAAAAGGGGTCAAAGTTGTAGTCGAAGGAAATGAAGTAATAGTATCTAAAACCGAAGATACGATATTTACGCGAGCTCTTTGGGGCACCGTCGCGTCTCATATTCGTAATATGGTTTCAGGTGTTAATCAGAATTTCGTAAAGAAGCTTATTGTTGAAGGTGTCGGATTCAAATCTGCCGTTTCTGGTAAAGATATTATCTTAAACCTCGGTTTTTCACACCCTGTCTCTATAGCTATCCCAAAAAACCTCACAGTAACCGCTGAAAAAAATATTATTTCCATCTCTGGAATTGATAAGGAAGCAGTCGGCTCTTTTGCCGCTCTCATAAGAGCGAAAAAGAAACCGGAACCTTACAAAGGTAAAGGTATCCGTTATGAGAATGAGGTCGTCAAACGAAAAGAAGGTAAGAAGACGTCATAAAACATATGAAGGCAATAAAATCAAAAAAAAGAGAACGCAGACATCGCCGTATTCGAGCGACTGTCTTGGGGACAACCGAAAGGCCTCGTCTTTCTGTTTTTCGTTCCAATAAATTTATTTACGCACAAATCATTGATGATGAAGCAGGAAAAACTCTTGTTGCAGCAACTGACCGCGGAGTAAAGAAGGGAAAGAATACAGGAAAAGTCGATGTTGCCAAGCAGATTGGAGCCGAAATTGCGAAAAAAGCAAAAGAACAAAACATCACAAAGGTCGTTTTTGATCGTGGAGGATATCTATATACAGGAAGGGTGAAAGCCGTTTCTGACGGAGCGAGAGAAGGCGGATTATCTTTTTAATTAATCAAAAGACTACTTTATGGATCAAAAAACAACTCATAGCCAAGGAGCAGGAGCAAAGCGCCCCGGACCATGGACAAAAGGCCCAGGTCAGAGAAGCGGAGCCGGTGGAGCAGGAGCAAGACCTGCACGCACTACTGATGGACGACCGGGAGGAGCTGCCGGAAGACCGGGAGGTTCAAGACCCGGAGGAACAGGAGGACGTGATGGAGGAAAACGCGGTTCCGGAAAATTCGCATCAGAGTTTGGACAAAAAATCATTGATATTAGACGCGTAGCTCGTGTTGTTGCAGGAGGACGCCGTTTCAGTTTCAGTGTTGTCGTTGTCGTTGGTGACAAAAAAGGAAAAGTTGGAGTTGGTACAGGAAAAGCTTCCGATACCGCTTTAGCTATTGAAAAAGCTGTCACTTCTGCAAAGAAAAACATGGTTCTTATTAAGAGAACAAAAGAAGGTTCAATTCCTCATGAAGTGAGCGCGAAATACTCAAGCGCAAGAGTTACCATTATGCCGGCCCCTGGTCGCGGATTGGTAGCAGGAAGTTCTGTACGTTCCGTACTCGACCTTGCCGGAGTAACAAACATCACTGCGAAACTTCGCTCAGGAACAAAGAATAAATTAAACAACGCACAGGCTGCGGTTCTCGCACTTTCTATGTTATCTACACCGAAAGAAGGAGCTGCTCCAGTCGTAGAATTGGTAAAAGAAGAAGAAACGGCATCTGCTGAATAAGACGACGATTGCCGGTATTAAAAATTAGATTGGTATTATGCAAATTCATAACATTACACGAGTCCACCCAAACAAAGAATCTCGCCGCGTCGGTCGCGGAGGAGTTCACGGAAAAACTTCCGGGCGTGGAACAAAAGGACAAAAAGCTCGCGCCGGGCATAGAATTCGCCCTGAAATACGCGATATCATCAAGAAACTTCCGAAAAAACGCGGATACGGAAAAAATCGCGCACGATCAGTTGTTCCCTCAAACTTGAGAGATCTTGTTCTTAATGTCGGAATTCTCGAAAAAAGAATTGATGCCGGTGAAGTAACAATCGCGGTACTTTTAGAGAAAGGACTCATTAAGGCACAAAAAGGAAAAATTCCCGCAGTTAAGATTCTTGGTTCAGGAGATTTGACCAAAAAATTCGCAGTTAAAGGCCTTGTCGTTTCAGAAGGCGCAAAAGCAAAAATTATTAAAGCAGGAGGGTCGGTTGAATAAAGTTTTCTTCCGGTTTTTTCAGTGTTAATCAGAATTAGATCGTAATTTTATGTTTCAAACTTTTTTACAAAAAACCGATCTCGTAATTCACGATAGAATACTCCGTGGGCGTATTTTATTTGTCGGCTTCGGACTTCTTTTGTTCCGATTATTGTCGGCAATTCCTGTTCCGGGTGTACAGGCAGACAGACTAAGAACTCTCCTTACAGACTTTCAGTTTCTCGGTTTTCTTAATGTTTTCTCCGGAGGAGGACTGAATAAACTTTCGGTCATCATGCTCGGACTCGGACCTTACATTACCGGTTCCATTATTATGCAGTTGTCTACGGTTATGTCTCCTCGTTTAAAGGCGATGTATCATGAAGAAGGTGAGATTGGACGCAAACGTTTCGTTCAATATGGACGTCTTTTGACGGTTCCGCTCGCAGCTCTCCAAGGATATGCTCTTTTGACGATGCTTGAGAAACAGTCAATTATTGCCCCGTTGTCGGCAATGGGAATGATTACAAATATCGTTGTAATCATCGGCGGTGCTATGCTTTTGACTTGGATTGGTGAACTTATGACAGAATTTGGAGCAGGGAATGGTACTTCTATCCTTATCTTTGCCGGTATCGTAAGCACTTTGCCTTCACAGATTGCTCAGTTCTTCGTTACCTACGGAACACAAACATTCCCATTCATTGATCCTTCTGTTATCCCGACAGTTATCGCATTCATTGTTGTAGCTATTGTTATCGTTACCGCTGTCGTTTATGCGACTGAAGCGGAACGTCCAATCCCTATAACGTACGCGAAACAAATCCGTGGAAATAGACAATACGGCGGTATCTCAACATACTTACCGATCCGAATCAATCAAGCAGGAGTCATTCCGATAATCTTCGCACTCTCCATGTTGGTGTTTCCTCAGGTTCTTGCAAGTCTTTTTGCTCTCACCAAACAACCAATGTTGTTGAATGCAGGAAAAGGAATGCTTTGGTTTGTTCAAAACCCATGGCTCTACTCCGTCACTTACTTCATTTTGGTTTTTGTTTTCACCTTCTTCTACACAGCCATTACTTTCGAGCCTGAGTCAGTTGCTACGAATCTTCAGAAAAATGGGGCATTCATTCCGGGAGTTCGCCCGGGACAGACAACCGCAGAATATATTGAAAAAATTGTTGCTCGCGTTACTTTAGTCGGCGCAACCTTCTTGGCAATTATCGCTGTTTTGCCTCTCATTATGAAAAGCTTGACCGGTATTCAGTCGCTGGCTATCGGAGGTACGGCACTTCTCATCGTTGTTTCTGTTGTTCTTGACCTCATTAAAAAGGTTGATGCACAGATAAGCATGAGAGAGTACTAAAAAATTCTATAATTTCTTACAAAAAACAACCCGATTTGAATCGGGTTGTTTTTTTGAGGTTTTAATTAAACAATGGTATTATGTAGATATAATATAACATTATGTCTATTGAAAATTCCCCACTTCAAGAAAATAAAAGTTTTACCCCGGAAGAGGAAGTAAAAGAGATCCTTTCTTTTCCTAAGGAAGAAAGAAGAGAAAAACATCGAGAATTTAAAGAAAAATTATCTTTTCAGAGGGAAGGATTAATTAAAATTCAAGTAGAACTCATAGAAATGATTCGGGATAACCCCGATATTCCCTCTTCTTTGTTGCAAAAAAAGATGGAATCTCTTGTTTCTCAGTATGGAATAGATGAACAAAGAAAGAGTATCATTGAAAAAGCCTTAAAAAGTTATGTTAAACGTCGCTCCTCTCTCAATAAGCTTTGTCGTGAGTATCCTTCCGACAAAGATCTCTTTGAGTTTTTGTTTGATAAATATCCGGAGGGAGAGATTGAGATTGTAAAAGACCCGATAAGCTTATATATAAAATGTTTTGATAAAAAGGATTATCAAACCATCTTTTTTGACGGTGAGGATGATGAAATTTCCAATAGAGAGAAGCTCTTGGACAATAGTTTAGGAGTAAGTGTTGATGTCGATGAAAACATTGGAAAAGTAAATGCGGAAAATACTGAAATAGTTCAAAAAGAACCGGAGCCTCTTGTTTTGTCTAAATCGATTCGAAAACATGAAGAACAGCATGCTATTAATAAATTGTTTTCCGAAGCATTTCCTTTTCTTCAAATAGAAGGGGATACCTTACTTTCTCGTGTTCGAAACGAACGCATCTCCCTTGATGAAAGTACGAAAGATGAAATCTTGGCCTATTATAAAGAAGGAGAACCGGCAATCAATATCAAAAATACTTTTTTTTCGCCGTCAAAAGAATCAATGCTGTCTTTTACTTCAGAAAAAATGAAAAATGCGATTAAGTCGTTGAAAAAAGAAGGATATTTTGGTGAGGACGTAAACCGTTGCGCACAAAAAACTTTCAATGAGGAATATCCCGCCCTTGTAGATTCCTGCTTTGAAGCGTTGCAATCAGCCGAAAATTCCGGATATACTCATGATGAAATAATCGCCTTACTCACCTATGAACCTCTTTCTCGATGGAATAAGGTTATAAGAAGATTTATAGAGGGTAAAAATAAAAAATCTTAAAAAATGTGATTTCGTATAAACTATGATAAAATTGTAATCCTATGCAAGAATCAAAACCAATTCATGAAGTACCCCCGATAAAAAAAGGGGAAATATTTGAACCGGAGAAGGAGATACAGGAAATTTTGAAAGCGCCAAAAGAGGAACGAAAGGAAAAACTGTCTATATTTAAAGAAAAATTGGCTTTTCAAAAAGTCGGGCTGGCTCGGGTGCAAGATATTATGATTGATGAAATAATGCGGAAACCTGAAGAAAACAAGGAAGAATTGTACGATATGGCTGTTGATTTGGGTTCAGAATTTGGAATGAACGAGCGACAAAAAAGAGAAGAGGAAGTCGCAATTGAAAAATACGTCAATCTTCATAAAGGAATCGAGAATATTTTACACAAGTTTCCAAATACAAATGATTTGTTCAAAGAACTATTCTTTGAAACACCGAAAGGAAAGGTTGAATTAGTAACCGGACCGGTTTCTTTGTATTTCAAATGCTATGATTTCCAAGATTATTTGTCGATTTTTTATTCCAACCAAAGGAGACATTTTGGCAAGAAACGAGATTTTACTGCTGAGGAAAGAGCTGAAGCAATGGAATGTAAGGCGATAAATATTTTTTCGATATCACATCCGGGAATTGGACGAGGAGTAATGGCTGAAAACGACTCCGGTATAGGGAGAAACCCAAACGAAGGCGAGGGCGCTGTCATTTTTACTCACGAGGAACAGCACGCCATTCACAGTCTTTTTGATAACGAAATTATTCTTGATCCGAGTGATCCGATTCAAGTAAGGAGTGTTCGGCAAGATTTTCTTGATGCTGAAACAAAAGAAGAAAAAGAAAAGATTTTAACAAACTTCTTCAGACAATTCCGAAAAAATGCAGAAATTTTTGCAAAAGATGAGATGCTTGCGCATTATAAAGACGGGCATGACGATATGGCCTTTGAAGAAATCACTCTGCCAAAAGAAGAGGGGGGTGGATATGACTATCTTGAAGAACCAAGAAAATTCCAATATTTATGGATGAAAACAGATGATGAAACTCGAGCAATGACAGAAAAAGTGGTTCAAAAAACTCTGATTGAAGAATATAGAGAAACAATTGCGAAAGGTGTTGAAGCGGTAAGAAAATTAGAAAAAGCCGGTTTCGAAAGAGGTGAAATAATCGCACTTCTCACATATGAACCGCTTTCCAAATGGGATAAAGTCGTCGAAAGAATAATTAAATAAAATTTAAAATACCCGATGAAATATCGGGTATTTTTGTTGATTTCAACACTTCAAAGGTGGGCGCACATGGACTTGAACCATGAACCTTCCGGATATATCTTCGCTTCGCTACGATATAAAGCCAGCGTTCGGAGATATGATAAATACACGCATCTGTTGTGCACGCACATGGACTTGAACCATGAACCTTCCGGATATATCTTCGCTTCGCTACGATATTTTTCTCATTCGTTCGGAAATAAAAGTTGCGACTTTTATTTCACTCTCTCAATCCAAAAATAA
>CAIJYI010000013.1 GCA_903824855.1 uncultured bacterium
ATTGATTCATAAAACGGGAAGTTATAAATCTTGAAACAGCCCCAAGAGCTCCTCCGAGTGCAACGTACATGAGAGAAAATGATGTTATTCCAAGATTCATATATTTCTCTCATAATACTATTTTTTAAGGATTAAGTAAATCGTCGTTATTCATTTTTTAAATTTTTTCTTTTAAAATCTCCATCAGGTACTCTAACTCCAAGACCAGCCGGTTTACAAAAACAGTATCGAAGTCCACTCTCATAGAATTAGAAACCAAAAAGGTGTCTTTTTTTATTCAATTTATTTATTATCTGTTCAAATAGTGAATCTCGCTTTTGTAACCTTTTTTGAACTTTCTGCTATACTAAAGGTACAGAAGGTTAACACTTCGTATCGTACAAAAATGGAAAAACTGGAAATTCTTATTCAAAGAACAAAAGAGCGTAATACTGAAGCTTTTCGGGAGATTTTTGAAAGTCTCGAAGCTCGGATTTTTGCATACGCAAATTCTCATGTTTCAAAACGGGAAGATGCGATGGATATTACTCAGGATACTTTTATTGATCTTTGGAAAGGAATGAAAGGGTTTTCTTATCGTTCAGACGAAGAGTTTTATGGATTTGTTTTCCGTATTTTAAAGAAAAAAATCGCGCGATTCTATAAACAAAAAAGAAACGATGTCTCAATTGAGGAAATCGAAATCGATGCCGGATTTACTGAAGAACACGAAGATTATCGCCACTTACTCAAACAAATTAATATGTTATCCGAAAAATATCAGGAAGTATTACGTCTGCGATATTGGAGTGGAATGAAATTATCCGAAGTTGCCGAATTCCTCGGAATTGATGAAGGGACGGCAAAAGTCAGACACTTCCGAGCGTTGAATGAGCTGCGAAAAAAGATTAAAGAATAATAATTCAAAAAAATAAAATTATGAAAATGAATAATGAAATTGAATCTCAATTAGAGAAAGTTTCTGTTACGGAGCCGACAGAGACAGAGAAGGGCATTATGTGGAGAAAAATTGAAAAAACGGTTACCGCCCCGGAAAGCCGTACCTATTGGGAAAAAATTACCTCAGATTTTTCACTGTTTCGTTTGAATGCAAAAGTCGCTTTTTCTTTGATTGTCACGATATTATTTGGCAGTACCGGTGTCGCCTTTGCTTATGCCGATACCGCGAAACCCGGCGACGCACTTTTTCCGATGTCCGTTTTTAAGGAGAAAGTTGTTATTGCTTTAGCTCCGACAAAAGATCAGGATACGCTCCGTCTGCAGTATGCACAAAAAAGAATAGAACAAGGGACTGAGTTTTTTAAAACATTTAACGCTGAATCTCTAACCTCTACCAGTACAAGAATGCTTGCTGATGCTATTTCTACGAGCACTACCGGAACAAAAATCGAAAATTATAAAAACGGAAAAGCCACGAGTTCTCCGGCTGTCGTTAATGACGCAGTGAATCGCTTAAGTGCCACCATTGCCTATCTACAGAGTCTAAAAGCTGATTTTGTGAGCAGTGGAAAAGTTGCAGCAGCCACAAATATACAAACAGCCATTGATAAAATACTAGCTCAGGTTTCTCTGGCTTCGACCAATAGCGCTACGATTACGGCAAAAGTTCGTGAACATAAAAATCAATTCAATGTTGTTGTTGAAACGCAAAATCTTGGGACGACCACAACGACAAATTTGAAATTAAATACAAAAAAAGATACGCAAAAAATCACCGTTACCGAAAAAAACACGATTGCTACGCCAACCAAACCAAAAAGCACGACAACACCACCGCAGAGAATAAGGGTAAAGACTAAAAATGACGACAATAAGGAATTTCGAAACAGCACGACGAGCACCACCACAAAACCTATCATTAATACTAATCATAGAGAAACCGAAAGAGAAAATGATGATTAATCATTAATTATAAAATTCTTAAACACCCGATTTTGCGAAAGCATTACCGGGTGTTTTTATGTAATTTTCATTATCTTAATTTATGCTTGGCATTATCCTCACTCCTTGTTATTATACTGGTAATGACACTCGAAGAAAGAATTAATGCTGTGCTTGATAAAATACGACCATACATTCAAATGCATGGGGGTGATGTGTATTTATCAGAAACAAGGAACGGCGATTCGGCAATTTTGAAGTTTGAAGGAAGTTGCGCGCAATGTCAGCTTTTGACGGTTACGGTTAATCGCGTAGTAAAACCAATGCTTGCCGAGGAGGTGCCGGAGATAACCAAAATTATATTCGAATAATTATTAAAAACGAGGCATTAGATTTTAGGTTATGGGGGTTAGACGAAACGATTATCTTTTCTCTAATTTCTATTCCCTAAAACCTATAACCTATAACCTAAAATATATGGCAAACGAAAGAGAATATCCGAGAACAAAAGAAGGTTCAAAGATTGGAAAAATAGTAGTGGATCGTGATTTATGTATTACCGCTGTTTCTTGTATCGCCGTCGCGGATGCGATGTATCAGCTTGATAACGAAGCCAAAGTTGTCGTTACCGACGCAAACGCCGTTGATGATGAAACCTTAATTATGTCTGCTGAATCTTGCCCGACAAAAGCGATTCATCTTTATGACACGGCAGGAAACAAGATTTTTCCTAAATAAAAATTAGAAATCAAAAATCAAAAAGCTAAATACTTTTTGATTTTTGTATTTTGATTTTAATTTTTTAATCTATGCAACATTTTAAATATCTCATAATTGGCGGAGGAATAGCCGGGACAACCGCGGCGGAAACGATTCGGAAAAATGATACTGATGGGACGATTGCCATCGTTTCTGACGAGCCTCACACGCTTTATTCTCGTGTATTGCTTTCAAAACCGGGATTTGTTCGAGGTGAACAACCACTGGATAGTGTTTGGCTGAAAAAACCGGAATGGTACGAAGAGAATAAAATAACTTTTATCGGCGGAGTTTCTGCGACGAATCTTGATGGTGTTTCAAAAAAAATTAGTCTTTCAAACGGTGAAGAAATTGAATACGAAAAATTATTGCTCGCAATCGGGGCCCATTCCCGAAAGTGGACAATTCCGGGTTCTGATAAAAAAGGCATTCATTATCTTCGTGGATTAGATGACACGAAAGGCATAATGGAAGCGGTTAAAACAAAAAAACACGCCGTCTTGGTTGGAAGCGGTTGTGTAAGTTTTGAAATTGCAGAAATTTTACGCTCACTCAACATCACCACAACTCTCGTAATGCGCGAAAAATCTTTTGGAGAGCCGCTACTTTCCGAGGTGGAAGGAAAAATGATTGAAAACACCCTCGAAAAAAATAATGTTACGATTAAACGTCAAACTGAAGTTTCTGAAGTTTTTGGCGGAGAAGAAGTTGCCGGTGTTTTTCTTAAAAATGGTGAAAAATTAGATTGTGATATGGTGTTCGCGATGATTGGGGTAGTATATCCGACAGAATGGTTGAAACAATCCGGCATTTCTCTCGGTCGTGGAATTATTGCGAATGAATTTCTTGAAACCAGTATTTCCGATGTGTGGACGGCCGGCGATATCGCGGAGTATAATGACACAGTGCTTAATGAAACCATGCAGTGCGGAAACTGGATGAATTCTCGCGGTCAGGGCGAAATTGCCGCTCTTGGTATGGTAGGAAAGAGAACGGAGTACAAAATGGTAACATTCCAAACGAGTCATGGCTTCGGCGACCTTATCGGATTTGTCGGAGACACCCGACCTGCACTGGGAAGGACGGTTGTGTATCGAGTTGCTCCCGAAAAAAATTCTATCGTTCGAATTATTATCAGCGAAGAAAAGATTATCGGTGCAACGTTAATTAACCGTATGGCGGAAATGGGGACCATTACCAAGCTCATCAAAGATGGAGTAAAAGTGTCAGGGATGTTGGAATCTATAATAAACCCGGAATTTGATTTGAAGACCCTGTTTCCTACAGTATAATAAAAAACATCCGACAATTGTCGGATGTTTTTTACGCCATGATTAACTTTACAAATATAATAAATTATGATATAGCGGAAGTAGAATAATTTGAATTTTGAAAAGAAAAATGCCCACAGGCGCTTAAAAAAGCGATGGCGGGCGAAAGGAGAATAGTATGTCTGATGTTGAAGAAAAAAAAGAAAAGAAAACTTTGCAGGAAAAGAAAAAGCAGTGGGAAGATACTACTGTGGCAAAGGTGAATAAACGATTTCCGGAATTAAAGGCTAGTTTTAGCACTTCTTCCGGACTACCGGTTGATAGACTCTGTATTCCGTCTTTTGATGAACCAAGTTATATGGAAAAACTGGGGTTTCCCGGTGAATATCCGTTTACTCGCGGAGTTCAGCCGACGATGTATCGCGGACGTTTGTGGACAATGCGACAATATGCCGGATTCTCTACTGCGGAAGAAGCGAATAAACGTAACCGCTATTTGTTGGAAAAAGGGGCGACCGGACTTTCCGTTGCTTTTGATTTACCGACTCAAATCGGTTATGACAGCGATGATGCGATCTCTCGCGGAGAAGTCGGACGCGTTGGTGTGGCGATTGATACGGTTCGTGATATGGAAAAACTTTTTGACGGCATTCCGCTCGATAAAGTTTCGACCAGTATGACCATCAATGCGACCGCATCTGTTTTGCTTGCGATGTATATTGTTGTTGCTGAAAAGCAGGGAGTTCCACTTTCTGCTCTAACCGGAACCATTCAAAACGATATTTTGAAAGAATATTTTGCACGTGGCACCTATAGATTCCCTCCAAAACCGAGTTTGCGATTGATTAGTGATATTTTTTCATATTGCGGAAAAAACATTCCAAAGTGGAACACTATTTCAATCAGTGGATACCATATTCGCGAAGCCGGTTCTACGGCAGCGCAGGAAATTGGTCTCACTCTGGCGGACGCTATCTGTTACATTGAAACGGCAAAAAAAGCCGGTCTTAATGTAGACGATTTTGCCCCTCAACTCGCTTTTTTCTTTGCTGCTCATACCGACATATTGGAAGAAGTGGCGAAGTTTCGTGCGGCACGCAGATTGTATGCGAAGATCATGAAAGAACGATTTGGTTCAACTGATCCGAAATCAATGATGTTGCGTTTCCATACACAAACCGGCGGTGTGACTTTGACCGCGCAACAACCGGATAATAATATTATTCGCGTTGCGATTCAAACGCTCGCTGCTGTTTTAGGTGGCACGCAATCATTGCATACCAATTCAAAAGATGAGGCGCTTGCATTGCCGACGGAAGATACCGTTAAGCTTGCTCTTCGTACGCAACAAATTGTTGCTCTTGAATCAGGTGTGACGAATACGATTGACCCTCTTGGCGGTTCTTACTATATAGAAGAACTCACTGATAGATTGGAAGCCGAAGCGGAAAAAATCATTAAAACCATTGATGAAATGGGCGGAATGGTTTCTGCTATTGAACAAGGGTATCCTCATCGTGAGATTGAGCATTCTGCTTATCTATACGGAAAATCTATCGAAAACGGCGAACGTGTCGTTGTTGGTGTAAATAAATTCGTGGAAGAAAAAGCTGCTAAGGTGGCGATATTTTCTGCTCCGGAAGGTGCGGAAAAGAAACAAGTTGATTCACTGAAGAAAATAAAGGAGGAACGTGACGATAAAAAAGTTGCGGAAGCTCTTGCTTTAGTTGAAAAAACTGCCCGCGGAAATGAAAATTTAATGCCGGCGATTATCGAGGCAGTTCGTGTGGAAGCCAGCTTGGGTGAAATCTGTACGGCTTTGCAAAATATATTCGGCGAATATACCGAAAGTTTCAATTGAGGTGTCTGAAAATGACTGAAAATACTAACATTAAATATGCCGGTACCGACATGAGATATGCCGACGGTCTAGACCGTTTAATATATTCTCTTTATACAAAAACAGACGAGAAACCGAAGCAGAAAAAACTTATTCTCACCGAGTTCGGAGAAAATGGAATCGGAACACTCACTTTAAACCGCACCGAAAAACTTAATGCGTTAAGTCATGAATTCGTCGCTGAAATTATTTTGGCGCTTGATGAATTTACCGCAAAAAAAGCTCGCGTTGTGATTTTGAAATCAAATGTGGGTGAAAAGAAAATTTGGTCGGTTGGCCATGATGTTTCCGAACTTCCAAAAGGGAATCGCGACCCGCTCGCTCATAACGACCCACTTTGTTGCTTGTGTCGGAAAATTGCGGAAGTTCCGTATCCGATTATTGCGATGGTAGACGGAAGTGTTTGGGGTGGGGCGTGTGAAGTGGTTTTTGCTTGTAGTATGATTGTTGCTTCAGATAAAGCAACGTTCGCATTTACTCCCGCAAAAATGAGTGTGCCTTACAATATGGCCGGTCTTGTTAACTTTATGAACAATGCAGGACTTCACCTCTTGAAAGAAATGATTGCCACCGCGCAACCTGTTTCATCGGTACGTTTTGAAAAAGCCGGAATTGTGAACTATGCGCTTCCTGAAAATGATGTTCAAAAAAAGGTTGATGAATTGGCGTCACAGGTAGCGAAAAATTCACCACTTGCGATTACCGCGATGTTTGCGGAACTGAACATAATGGCCGGAGCAAGAAGCTTACCTCCAGCTGATTGGGAACGTATGCAAGGATTAAGAAGAACCGCTTACGATAGTGACGATTATAAAGAAGCGATAGATGCATTCTTGGCTAAACCAAGAAGAGAACCCGTGTTTAAAGGTAAATAATTTTTTACAAGGGTGTCTCTTGTAATTTTGACCCTCCAGTAATGGAGGGTTTTTTTGTGGCTCAACACCTAGTCACGGTAAATTTGGAGGGTTGTCTGCCTCGCAATGCGGTCTCTCCGCCAAGTTCGTCGTCTGTCTTTCTGTATATTTTTTAAATTTATATTTATCCACATTTTTTCTCTATGGTATTACCCCCCCCGTGATATAATTAAAGCAAATTCAAAACTATGTCCAAATTTTTTTCACTATCACATAATCGCGGGGGGGGGTAGTATTTCTTCCTCTATTGATTGCGGTTAGTGTCATTAGTTCTCTCGTTTTTTACTCTATTGTAAAATATTCTTCGTTATCTGTAGCTTTAGCGGAAACGCCGGCGCCGGTTGTTTCGAGTGTGGTAAAAACTCCTGTGAAAGTCGCCACTGTCGCACCGGTTTCCTCGTCTGTATCAGCTTCTAATGATTCAATGATTGCTCTTGTGAAAGGAATGAGCGCCCTTGTTTCGAGTATGATGAATTTAAATAATTCATATCAGACGGAAATTTCAGGACTCAAAATTCAGATTGCCGGACTTCAAGCAAAATCTCCAACTATCGGAGGTTATACATATTACCCCGGAATGGCACTTCCTACATCAGGAATCAATCCAAGTGTTGGCGCGATACAAGCCGGTGTTTCCGCACCGAGTGGAAGCTTCGAAAATGGGGTTACGGCACAGACGGGAAATTTTACGGGTGGAATTTCTGCGGGAAGTTTTAGTTCAGATGGAAGTGCGAGTTTTGGTTCTCTTACGGTAGGAACAAACGTGCTTACTGTTTTGGCGAATGGAAATATTGGGGTGGGAACGACTTCTCCGTATGCAACATTGTCAGTGGTAGGAAGTTCCGGTGTTGTGGCAGATCACTACACTTCGACATCAACCACCACAAAAAATACTTTTTCTTCAGGAATCATTTTTTTGAATAATAATGGAAATAATACGGGAAGCCTTGAACCGTACATGGTTTCAGATAATGTGAGAGGAGTATATTTTAATACCCCGGGAGCTTCCGGAGCAACAGGAGTATTAGATAATTTTGTCGCTTTTCGTTTTGGTGGAGCTTCAAATAAAATGTACGTTGGTGACACGGGTGTCAATACCTTACTGCAAAGCTCTCACAGTTTAAATATTACCGCAGGGTTAGGGTATAACCCGAATGCTTCTTCAACAGCTCATTTGACTATTACAACGGCCGGAAAAGTTGGAATCGGAACAAGTACACCTTCTCAGCAACTTGACGTGGTAGGAAGCGTCAATATTTCATCCGGCTCCGCATATATGTATAATGGAGTAAATCTCGCATATGGATCTACCGCCCTCGGTAACTACTTCTTTGGTAATGCGGGCAATACCGGCGTCACCGGTACCTACAATACGGCAGTCGGACATCTAGCTCTTGCAAGTACGACCTCGGGAGGATTAAATACGGCTTTTGGATATAAAGCGTTAAATGCAAATACGACAGGTACGTTAAACGTCGCCGTCGGACCCGCTTCTCTTTTGTCGAATACAACCGGTACCAACAACTCTGCTTTTGGCGTGAGTTCATTGAGACAGAATACCACCGGTTATCAAAACTCCGGTTATGGAATCGATACTTTGCACGAAAATACGACCGGATGGAACAATACTGCAACTGGTTGGCAAGCACTCTATAATAATACGACAGGGATAAATAATTCAGCGAGCGGAGTAGCTTCTCTCTTTAGCAATACTTCCGGAAACCAGAACGCCGGTTTTGGATCCACGGCTATGTATGGAAATACTTCAGGAAGTTTCAATACCGCAATGGGGCGCGACTCACTTCATTATCTTACAATAGGAAATAATAACGTCGCTCTCGGATATTCCGCCGGTCAAAATGTTACGACCGCGTCTTCAACCATAATCATTGGGGCCAATGTCACCGCTCCTTCTGCGACATTAGACGGTCAACTCAATATCGGAAACGTAATTTATGGAACAGGAATGTATTCCGGCAATACAGTTTCTTCAACTCCAACATCCGGGAATATTGGTATTGGTACGACGACCCCGTATGCAAAACTTTCTGTCGTCGGTCCTGTCGTGGCGGAATCATTTACGGCGACGAGTACGACGGCGACTTCTACTTTTGGAAAAGTGGCGGTTACTTCGATTTATGATAGCGGGGTTTTAATGACAGCGCCGGACTATGTATTTGATGATCCAAATTATAAATTGCTGACCGTTGATGAAATTATTGCGTATGTAAATGAAAATAAACATCTTCCTTGGGCGACAGCCCGCGGAATTGGCGGGATGTCACTCGCGACTCGTATTAATGAAGTTCTGGAATCGGTAGAAAATTTGTATTTGCAGATTGTTGACTTGGTAAATTGGAATAAAGCGCAAGATATTAAAATAAATACTCAGGATGAACAGATTAAAGAGTTGCAAGGGCAGGTGAGGATGTTGATGGAAAAAACGCAAACGCAAAATGTGACAGTGACACCTGTCGTGGAAACGCCGGTAGTTCAAGAAACCCCTACGACTACAGACGAAACGGGTCAGGCAGGAGTAGAACTCCCCTCCGGCGACGAGACGGTAGTAAATGAATAATTCAAAATATATATTATGCTTCACAGGCCGGTAAAATAACCGGCCTGTTTTTATTTTGACAAATTGTTTGAATATGGTATTACTAAGTCAGGAAACATATATTTAACTTTGGAGGTCTTTGATATGACTGAGAATACAGAAAAGAAAAACCCAATCCGTTTGCTTATCGGCAAAGTCGGACTTGATGGGCATACGCGCGGAGTGCAGTATGTGGCGCATATTTTTCGCGACGCAGGATATGAAGTAATATATCCGGGTTTGCGAAAAAGCCCAAAACAAATTGTGAAGATGGCGATAGAGGAAGACGTGAAGGCTATCGGCTTATCATTTCTTTCCGGCGCTCATATTCCTTTAATTAGCGAAATAATGGATTTATTGAAAGATAAAAAAGCGGAAGACATTCTTGTTTTTTGCGGAGGGGTAATTCCCGATGATGATATCTTAATCCTCAAAAAAATGGGAGTTCGTGAAGTTTTTACCCCCGGCACTTCTGATAAAATTATTATCGAAAAAGTAACGGCACTCTTTGCGGATTCGTCCGATGAAGAAAAATAAATGCATTGCGGAATTGATTGAAGACATTCATTCGGAGTCTGTTTCAAGAATTCGTTCCGCTGCACGCTTGATGACTATGGCGGAAGAATCATCTTTAAAAACAGTGGAAATTTTATCCGCCCTCGTGAATGATTCGATGCCACGCATTATTCTTGGTATTACCGGAGCTCCCGGTTCGGGTAAAAGTTTACTCACCGGACGGTTGATTGCGGAATTTCGCAAAAGATATCCGAAAAGAATGATTGGTGTTATCGCGGTTGATCCTTCCTCTCCTTTTTCCGGAGGCGCCATATTGGGCGATCGGATTCGGATGATGAGTGAAAAAGATGCTGATAATGAAAAAGTTTTTATTCGTTCTTTAGCCACGCACGGACAAATCGGCGGAGTAACAAAAGGAACGAGGGCAATTACTGCGATTATGGGTGCACTTGGTTGTGATGTCGTCTTGATTGAAACCGTCGGTGTCGGACAAATGGAATTTGCCGTTCGGGAAGTTTCAGATGCCGTTGCTATTATTTTGGCTCCGGGGCAGGGTGATACGATTCAATTCCTCAAAGCGGGACTGATGGAAATTGGCGATATTTTTGTCGTTAATAAATCTGATCGACCTGATGCATCACCGTTTTTTGCTCAACTGACAAACACACTTCATTTGGCGAGAAATGAAAAGCGACCTGTTTTAATGACCAGCGCTTTAATAGGAAAGGGAATCGGCGAATTTTATGATTCAGTAGAAGAACTTCTTTTTCGAGATATTTTATGGCTGAAAGCAAGAAGGCTAAAACAGACGGACGTCATTGTGCGGCGCGCAATCCTTTCCGAAGCTGAAAAACGCCTTCATTCTTTACTTCACGAAGAAAAAAGAAAAGAAGTCGTTTCTGATATTCTCAAAGGGAAAACTTCTTTTTCACAAACAGTGGAAGATTTGTTAAAAAATTGCGTTTAAAATAGATATATCTCCGTACGACACACGTCGTGCGGAGTTTTTTTTGAATCTGAATAATTTGTGATATACTGAATCAAGGAGGCACATTTAATGGCAAAGAAACCGGAAAAGAGAACCGATGAAATCGCAAAGGCTGAAGAAGCCACAGGAATACATTATTCTGAAATTATTAAGTCAGCTTGCAAAGGAACCGGTCGTTCCTATAACCAAATTGACGAGATGGTGTATCGTTATGAAATAGGGAAAAGAATCCCTCAAAAAGTCTATGATTTCGCCGTTTTTCTTTCACAAGAATGGAAAAGAAAAGAGGCGACGAAAAATGATTCAAAATAAAGAAGAAACGTAATAGCCCCCGATTAATTCGAGGGCTATTTTTTTATATTAAAAAGATATAACTTTACACCAATTCTTCAAACGTTGGTTTTTGAGTTTGATAGAAAATCCCAACCGGTGTTTTCTCGCTTACTTCTCTGACTTTTGCTATGGCTGCAACAAGGTCAGTCCTTGGGAAATCTTTCGGTAGCCATTCAATCGTATCTTTATAATGATCTCTCGTATCAAAGAAGGTGATACAAGGCTGGATGATTTCTACAAATGCGAATCCTTTGTGATTCATCGCATCTTTCATAATGCGTTTCGTTCCCTCGATATCAAGTGCGTACGTGCGTGCAACAAAGGTGGCCCCCAAAGCGAGCATGATTAATAACGGGCTGATTGGTTCGTCGGTATCGCCACCCGGAGTTGAAGGTCCTTTAAATCCTGTTGGTGAAAGAAACGTGGCTTGTCCTGTCGTGAGTGCGAAGGTTTGATTGTTGTGAAGAAAGACCGTGATTCCGACATTTCTTTTTGCTGCATGGCCGAGATGGGAAAATCCTTCAGAGAATGAATCTCCGTCACCGGTAAAAACCACGACTTCAAGTTTTGGGTTGCCGAGTTTGATTCCTGTTGCAGAAGAAATGACGCGCCCATGGAGCGCTTCGAAGGTGTTAGTGTTTACATAATCGGTAATTTTTCCATGACAACCGATTCCTGCCGAGGAAACGAGTTCTTCCAGTTTAAATTTTCCTTCGGTGATGAGTTCCGTCACCGCTTTTCGATAGGCGACAAGAATGGCGGAGTTAGGACAACCCGGGCACCACGTTATTTTTGATTTAGTTGCAAGTTCCATATTTTTTATTTTTATGTTGCGCTTTTTATGGGTTTTTTGTCATTCTGGACTTGATCCAGAATCCACGTCGTTGAACCGTGGATTCCGGCTCGCGGTCCGGAATGATGGCTAACTCAAGATTTCATTTATCTCTTTTGCTAATTCCATAGGGTCGAAAGGTTTGGAATCGTAACGATTAATGTGGTGATCAGGAATGATCCCCGTTTTTTCACGAAGGAGAGCGGAAAGCTGGCTATCATGGTTTCCTTCAATGCTGATAATTTTTGTGGCTTCTACGAGTTCTTTTGATACACGGTCAGTATCAAATGGTGCCATCCAAAGGATTTGCACAAGTTTTACCGGTTTTTTTAGGTGTTTTGCCGCTTCCAGTATCGCGCCTTTTGGTGAGCCCCAGAAAAGTATAACGGTATCGCTCGACTCATCGCCATAAACCTTTACCGTATCATAGAGCGAAAATTCTTTTTTGAGCATTTCTCCTTTTAAAAACCTCTTGTCATTCATTTTTTTCACCATATCCGTATCGTCGGTCGCAATTCCATATTCATCATGTTCATAGCTCGTCAATTTTACGTTCGCGTTTTCTGTTCCCGGAGTTGCGAGAGGGGAAACACCGTCTTCTGTAAACTGATAGCGGTTATATTCTCCGGCATGATTCCAAGCTTTCGATTCGGAGGGAACAATTTTTGCATTATCCAAAATTGAACTTTGAGAACTTTCAGATAGCTGTTTGTCGACAAGAACGATTGTCGGTATTTGATATTTCCATGCGAGATGAAGTGCATTTGCCGATGCTTCATAGGACTCTTCGGCATCTCCCGGAGCAATAACAACACGCGGGAATTCTCCGTGCCCGGAATGAAGAACGAATTGCAAGTCGGCTTGACTGGTATTGGTGGGAACGCCCGTTGCGGGACCTTGTCTTTGGGAAACAGCGATTGCGACAGGAGTTTCTGATACGCCGGCAAAACTGAACGCCTCTTGCATGAGAGCGAATCCTCCGGTTGCGGTACCGACCGCCGTACGTTTTCCTGAATAGGCTACTCCGAGAGCCATATTAATTGCAGAAATTTCGTCTTCCGCCTGAATGGTTTTTATTTTATTTTTTGGGTTTAGATCTTCCTTTGCGAGAAAATGCAAAATGGAAGTTGACGGAGTCATCGGGTAGGCAATATAAAATTCTGCTCCGGCCGTGAGAAATCCTTTTGCGATAGCCTTATTTGAATCAATAATCTCCATTTTTTCATTACGAGCAATTTCAGTTAATCCCTCGGCCCATTTTGATATATTCGCCTCTTTTGCCAATTGGAATCCTTTTTCGGCGAGTTTCGCATTCATTTCACCGCCGATATCCTGAAAAACAGAAAGAATAGTTTCTTGAGTTTTTTCCGCGCTTAATCCGGCAACATAAGCGAGCGCCCCTAATCCGACGGTTGTTCTCGCTACTACTCTCGCGTTAATTTCTTTTGCCAGGTCGGTCATTGGAAATGCGATAATTTTTGCGCCGAGATCTTTTACTTCATTGAGGTAGGATTGTTCTACAAAAACAAGAGCATCTTCTTTGAGTTCATTTAAATGGAGCTTAACGGTTTCAGAATTTACGGCAACTAAAACATCTAATTCGGAATAATCTCCAAAAACTTTTTCGGCAGAAATACTGAGGCGTGAAAAATTGTGTCCGCCCCTAATCAGGGAGGGGTAGGAAAAGGAAAGATAACTTTGATAGCCGAGTCGATTAAAAATTTCAGCAAGATGGAGTCCTGCTTCTCTAACGCCGTCACCGGCTGCTCCGCCGATTCCAATCGTGCGAATTATTTGAGATTTTTTTTCTGTTGTCATGTTCATATTATATCAAATATTAATTTTATAGTGAAAGAAAAAAGTGTATAAAAAACAAGTGAGGATTTAGCCTCACTTGTTTTTTATTATTTATATTTTATCGTGTCGTGTCGTGTACCACCTGAGCGGCGATTGTTGTTCCGGTCAACACACCGTAGACTCGAAGATTATCATTTGCTTGAACAGCGTTCAGTGCAAGTGTATGTCGTGTTTTATCTTGAACGTTTGTTGAAGATGAAATGTTTACCGTGTACACCGTTCCATTAGAGGTTAAGGTAAGCGAGCTCGCAGTTATGTTACTTGCCGTTCCTACATAATTTTTTCCAATAACGACTTGATGATTACTCGTCTTTCCTTTTTCGCCGACATTAGCCGGTTTTTCTGACCCGTTTTTCTTTTCACCGATTCCTGTTTTTGGTTTATTTACGCCATCATTAATGGATTTTGCGTCAATCGTCCAAGAAGCAGTGGTGCTTGTCGTTCCTTTTACCGAAACGGCATCACCGACTTTTATTCCTGAAACATCACCTACTGTTGTTCCACTCGGTAAGACGGTGGTGCCCGAACCGGTATTAATGTACCAATTTCCGCCCCAACTCTTTACTGTTAAAGTGTTTGTCCCAACCGACACCACACTTCCAGAAAGAGATGTGACGCCATTTGGTCCAATATTTACCATCATTTTTGGCGCACCTGTCGTTCCTGTGGACGGCAAGGTGTCGGCCATTGCGACGGTTCCTAAACTTAATAATGCGACCCCTGCGAGAGCTCCTAATACTCCTGATTTGTATTTTTTTGAACTTTTCATGTTGTTTTTATGAATTTTATAAATGCAAGAAATGTGTTTTTAATGTAAACATTTCTTACTATCATTACTACGCCGGCTTTTGAAAAAATATTTCAAAATATGATTATTGTAAAATGACACGGAAAAGTTTACTATAAAAGCATGAAAATCAATCTCTCCAACGAGCAATACCAGGAACTTATGACGTCCGTTTCGATTTCTCGGACAATATTTGAACTTCTCCAAGACTCCATCGATGGAGGCTCAGTTGATTACGAAGAACACTCTCGGCAGATTGCCGACTTAGAAGAATATCTTTTGTTGTTTTCCGGAGAAACTGGAATCTCCTCTCCCGCCATAAAACAAAGTGGTGGTATTTTGGCGTATGATACCTTTTATGAGGTCGTGATAGAGCCAATTATGGAAGATTTTGAAGAATATGTACTTCATGATGGGCTTCCGAATATTCTTGCATGGCGTGATTTTAATAACGACCACCCGGATGAAGAACAGACAAAAATGGCCGAAAAGAATGGAGATTTTTTCGGCGCAGAATTGTTTCCTTATGAAGAAAAATATTTGGATGAGTTTGAAAAAAATGGGTTTGACCGCCTGTTTATAAAGGAAGAAAACAACAAAAAAGGAACACCCTCACCATACTTATAAAAAAGTTGTATGACTGAAGCGCGTTTTTTCGTTATGATAAAACACCGTTTTTGAACCATGTTTGAAATGTCGCGTCTCCTTTTGCTTTTCCCGGAATATTCGCGATGAGAACACCCTGATCTTTTTTCTCGGAAAGCCGATTGTGAAATTTGGGGTAGGGGATAGTTTCGATTTCCGAATCCGGAAACTGAGACCGTATTATTGTTTCAAGCATTAACGCGAGCTTTGGTTTTTCAATTTCCAATTCAGTTTTTTCCTCTGTTTTTTTACCGAGAGTAAAAATAATCGATTTTATTTTTTCCGCATTCTTTTTCTCGACTTTTGAAAGAAGATTGCTTAATTCTTCAGCTTGTTCTTGTATTTTGTCGGGGAAATAATGAGTAAGAAGTGTCTCTCTGGAACCATCAGTCATTTCTGCAAAAGTGAGGGTCGCGTTGCAAGTACCGAGACCGTATGTCCATATTGTTTTTGCCGGTTCTTCCGATAAAACCCGAATATTGCCGCCATGATTTACCTCTACCCGTGAAATTGACGGATCGTGCTGTTCTGACTTTTTAAAAAGTTCGATTACTGAAGGACTGTATTGTTTTTCTTCTATCAGCGTGGTAAGTTCGGACTCTTCTTCCTCGGAAAGAGACCCAAGAATACTTTTTGTGACAAGATTAGCACCCTCGGGGTTATCCGGAAAAATTCGAGACCCCTCACGGGTTGCCTTCTCTTCGATTGAATATTCTTCCCCAATGTTTTGTTCCATTCTCTTAAGATATCATATTGCTCAAGTTTTGAAAAACCGCATTTTGTCACTTCTTCCTACGCTTATCCTTATTTTTGTATATTATTTGCACTATAATTTTGACGGAAATAATAAAAAAAGCATTTATGATAACAAGCAGGGGAGACACCCTGTTTTTTTGTGCTACGTTTGTGCACATTCGGAGGTTGACATGATACCCCTAGGGGGTATAGTATAAAATGTATGAAAACCGATAAACAAAAATTAATTCGTCGCTTAAAGATAATCGAAGGTCAAGTGCGTGGATTAGAGGAAATGCTTGAAAAAGACTCGTACTGCATCAACATAATCACACAAACCTCCGCGGTAAAATCGGCGCTTTCAGGCATTGAAGATGCGCTCATGGAAAATCACCTCGGTTCTTGTTTAATTCATCAGATAAAAAATGGTAAAGAAAAATCAGCCACGGAAGAAATATTAAAAGTATATCGACTAAAAAGAAAATAAAATTTATCTATGATTAATCAAAAAACATATAAAATTCGAGGTATGCATTGCGCTTCGTGTGCAAACATTATTGAAAGTACTCTGAAAAAAGAGGAAGGAGTAGAATCCATTGAAGTTAACGTCGGCATGGAAACGGCGAAAATTGCATTTGATGAAACAAAAACGAATGTCACAAAGCTCACCAAAAAGATTAAACCACTTGGGTATTCTTTTGTTGTGGAAAAAATGGAAGGAATGGATCATTCCGAGCATACCGGTATGAAAATGTCGAAATCTGAAAAGATTGCGGAACTTTTTGATATGAAAGTAAAAATAATGACGGCTTTACCGCTGGCCCTTATCTCTATTTTTGTTATGAGTTGGGATATTTTCGGTGCTGTTGGTATGGTCCCGGTTATGTCTATTTTTTGGAAAGAATTCTTCCACCACCTCTTGCCGATACTTGCCACCTACATGCTTTTTGTCGTCGGAAAACCTTATCTTTTAGGTCTCTATAGATTTTTTCGTTACGGAAAAGCAAATATGGATTCACTCATCGGACTCGGCACCTCGGTCGCTTTTTTATATAGTTTTGTTGTCGGCGCGTTTGAAGAATCATTAAGGCCGTTTTTGAATGTTGATAATACTTACTTTGATGTCGTTATCGTCGTCATTACTTTTATCACCCTCGGGAAATATCTTGAAACTCGTTCAAAATTAAAGACCGGTGATGCTATTGAAAAACTTCTCACGCTTCAAGCGAAAACCGCGCTTGTTGTTCGCGACGGAAAAGAAGTTGAAATTCCTCTTTCTGAAGTTGTTCATGGAGATATTATTTCAGTAAAACCCGGAGGAAAAATTCCGGTAGACGGTATCATCGTGAGTGGTTCATCTTATGTTGATGAATCGATGATTACCGGCGAGCCGATGCCTGTGCAAAAAAAAGAGAATGATTTAGTTGTTGGAGGAACGATAAATACCACCGGTGCGTTTGTTTTTAAAGCGACAAAAGTTGGAGAAGAAACGATGTTGGCTCACATAATTAAAATGGTGGAAGAGGCGCAGGGAAGCAAAGCGCCGATTCAAGCGCTAGCTGATAAAATTTCCGCAATTTTTGTTCCGACCGTTCTCGTCATTGCCTTTTTGGCACTTTTTGGATGGATCCTCTTTGGTGCAGGAATACTTGGTTTTTCAAAAGCGCTCTCTCTCGGGCTCGTGTCGTTTGTGAGTGTTCTTGTCATTGCGTGTCCGTGTGCTCTTGGATTGGCAACACCGACCGCGATCATTGTTGGTGTAGGAAAAGGCGCAAAAGAAGGAATTCTCATTAAAGACGCCACTACTCTTCAAAAACTTCATACTATTAATACGGTGGTGGTAGATAAGACCGGTACTATTACCAAAGGAAAGCCGGAAGTTGTTTCCATTAAAAATTTCTCGGAAAAAAGCGACAGTGACATTATTTCAATCCTCGCTTCTCTAGAAAGTAAATCCGAACATCCGATAGCTCATTCAATCCTCACCTATGCAAATAAAATCAACTTGGCGGTGAAACCGCCAAGTGAATTTGAAGCAATAAAAGGGAAAGGAGTGAAAGGGGAGGTTGATGGTGTGGAGTATTTTGCGGGAAATTCAAAAATGATTGAAGGCCTTGCTCTTCCTTTTGATTCAAAACTTATTGAGAAAGAAACACTTGAAGGGAAAACGCCGATAATTTTGACGACAAAGCAAAAAGTTCTTGGCGTGATTATGGTCGCTGATTCTGTAAAACAGGAAGCAAAAGAATCGGTCGCGCGCCTTCACTCTCTTGGTTTGAAAGTTATCATGCTTACCGGTGATGATAAAAATACCGCGGAATATATTGCTCGTGAAGTAGGAATTGATGAATTTTTCGCCGAGGTAACACCGGAAGGGAAACTTGAAAAAATAAAAGAACTCCGCACAAAAGGTAGTATTGTCGCCATGGCGGGGGACGGGGTGAATGATGCTCCCGCACTGGCTGTTGCTGATGTCGGTATTGCTATGTCTACAGGAACAGATGTGGCTATTGAATCGGCAGGAATAACACTTTTGAACGGCGATATCGGTAAAATCGCCAAAGCTATCAAGCTCTCTCATTTAACAATGAACGGAATCAAGCAAAATCTTTTCTGGGCTTTTGCGTATAACATAATAGGAATACCAATCGCCGCCGGAATTTTGTACCCATTTTTTGGGATAATTATGAATCCGGTATTCGCAGGCGGAGCAATGGCGCTTTCCAGTGTTTCTGTTGTCGGGAATTCACTTCGCTTAAAATCAAAAAAGTTGTAAAATATATCAAACATGACGGAATCAAAAAAACAAATACATAATTTCCACGTGAACGGAATGCACTGCAAATCCTGTGTTCTTGTGACTGAGCACACACTTGATGAAATTCCCAATCTTTCCGATGTAAAAGTAAACGGTCATAAACAAACCGTTTCTTTTAGAGGAGACTTTGGTGAAAAAACAGAAGAAGAAGTTGCTTCGGAGCTGACAAAAATACTTTCCAAAAAAGGGTATACTCTTTCGGTAGAAAAAAAGAACCTTAATAAAAACTGGGAAGAATTTTGGATTGCCGGCCCGCTTGCCGTTCTCTTCGTTCTCTTTTTTGTTTTATTGCAGAAAATGGGGCTGGTGAATCTGATGAATACGAACGAAATGAATATTTTTACTCCGCTTCTTATTGGTATCGTTGCCTCAGTTTCCAGCTGTATGGCGGTTGTCGGAGGGCTCGTACTCTCAATGTCGGCCACTTTTGCAAAAGAAGGAGAAAAAGTTAGGCCTCAAGTGCTTTTTCACGTCGGTCGTATCGTTTCTTTTTTCCTTCTTGGGGGAATGATCGGTGCTATCGGGTCAGCGTTTCAATTGAACGCTTTCGGAACATTTTCTCTCAGTTTCTTGGTTGGAATCGTTATGCTTATTATGGGAATAAACCTCCTCGATGTTTTTCACGGAGTAAAACGTTTTCAGCTCGCAATGCCGAAATTTCTTTCAAAACAAGCGCTAAAAACTTCCGATATGGCCCACACCATTACTCCTCTTTTGGTTGGAGTCGCAACCTTTTTTCTTCCTTGTGGGTTTACTCAATCAATGCAGATGTATGCGCTCTCGACCGGAGATTTTATGAAAGGAGGAATAACAATGCTTGCTTTCGCTCTTGGAACTTTTCCGGCGCTTGCCGTTTTAAGTTTTAGTGGAATCGGCCTTGCGGAAGGTCGCAATAAAGGCGTTTTCTTTAAAACCGCAGGAATTGTTGTCATTGCCTTTGCTCTCTTCAATATCATCAACAGCTTTGTGGCAATTGGTCTTATAAAAAATGTTTTCTCTTTTTAATGATATGTCATCAAAAACAATTTCACTTCTAATTATTCTTGCGGGAATCGCTGTTTCAGGATTAATTTTCTTCTCGGATTTTGGAAATAAAGAAGGGGAGGGGGTCGTTCCACAAAAAAATAATGTATATATTCAAGACGGAAAACAAATCATTCAAATAACGGCGAAAGGCGGTTTTGAGCCGGCTTCAACGATTGCGAAAGCCGGGGTTCCGACGACTCTTCGTATTACCACCGAAGGTACTTTTGATTGCTCGTCCGTTATCAGTATTCCTGAGCTTAAAATAAGACAAAATCTCCCCTCAAGCGGGACAACTGATATCGACCTCGGCGTTCGCCCTGCAGGAGTACTCGACGGAACGTGTGGAATGGGAATGTATCCGTTTACTATAGAATTTAAATAAATATAAAAATGGACGATAATAAAATACCTGAAGAAAAAGAATTAACTTTTGCTGAACGAATGAAAATAGAGCCGGTCAAAAAACACTGCATCTGCGGAAAATCACAAAAATATCCTATCTGCGACGGAAGCCATAGTAAGGAATAATTTGACATATTACATTAATAAAGCTATAATATAAGCAGATTCTTACTTAAAGACACTGAAAAAAGGAGAAAAAAATGAGTTCAATAGCTTTATTATTACTCACAATAAACGTCAGTTTGTGGTTTTATTCGTACCTTGTAAATGAAAAATTTGAAAAAAATAGTACCTTTCTACAAGTCCAAATATTCTTCGCGGTAATCGGCTCTCTATCTTTCTGGTTTTCTCAACTACCGACAGATTCATTTTGGGGAACCATCTTGGCGATTCACGCCGTCAGTTGCGTTTTAAAAATGAATAGACCCGATAAACCAAAAAGATAAAGGAGGAACGATGTGTGAAAAACACAATTGGGTTAAAAAAAGGGAACTCAACAAGAGAAAAGTAAAAGCAATAAAGAAGGACTATTGCGGAGAAGCATTTTCTCGTAACGTGATACGTTATGACGTTGAATACGTTTGCTCACTATGCGGTCAGACAAAAACCGAAAAAAAAGAACGCGAGTGTGAATAAATTTTTCAGAAAAACTCAAAACAGCCCAAATTTATCGGGCTGTTTTTTTGATTCAAATTTTTCCAATAGGGGTATTGACAGACTTCATCTGTTGAGGTAATGTTCTTATCAGAAATGGACCTTGTTGTATCCCGTCGCGGAGTGCGATCTTTTGTTTTTTTTGGAGGTTATTATGTTGCTAGAATCTGTCGTTGGGCCAATCTTGTTTGTGTTTCTTTTCCTCGGTGTTGTTGCCGCTTATCTCGGCCAAACGTACGCACCTGTCTATGAAAATAAATATCACCTCACTACCTGTGCTGACATTTGTTCCGGAGCAGCCACACTTTGGATTTTTTACCCAATCATTCTTCCTGTGGTGCTTTCCGGCGGAATGCTTATTTTCACACTCGTTGTCGGGTTAATTTTTGCTCTCATCACCGTTTATTTTTATATCGGTGCGTCAAAACTAAAAGAAACCTTATAATTCTCAAAGCCCCGTCAATCTTGATGGGGCTTGTTTTTTAAAAAGATATGTTGTATAACAAAAGCAGTTATCACTCTTTTCCGTGAGGAGGAAAAATGTGGGATTTTATCGTAAAATCATTTGATGTTTTTGTATTTATTACCGTATTGTGCGCGTGGTTCTTTTTAGCTCTCAGTTTGGTTAAAGCGACTCTTGCGGATCGTCCGCAGAATAAAAAAGACAGAGCTTACCAAGCAAGGACCAAAACAATACTTTTTATCGGAGCTATTTTATGGCTCACTGTTGGTATCCTTCGTTTATGTATGGGTTTTATCTCTTGGGGATATTTTGTAATAGCGGTTGGTCTTCTTTGGACTTGGTACGTATTTTACAAAGCGGAAAAAGAACTTAAGTAAAATAAAATATGAACACAACCCCGGCCTTGGTCGGGGTTTTTCTATTTCGCTCGCTTCGTAAATGCGATATACTGATAGTACTTAATACTATATATGCAAGAAAACATAAATTCACAAACCAAAACGGGGCTTTCTTCTAAAGAAGCGAAGCTGCGCCTTCTTGAGTATGGTGAAAATGTTATTTATCACAAAAAAAAGCTCCGTCCAATCATTGCTTTTGTAAAGAAATTCAATAGCCCGCTCCTTCTTATGCTTATCGGTACCTCGATTGTCTCACTTGTTCTTGGACAAACCGTGAGCGCAACGGTAATTCTTCTGATGGTTTTTCTTTCTGCCGTAATGGATTTTTGGAATACCCGCAAATCAGAATCAGTGGCGGAAAAATTAGTCGCGCAAGTTTCTTCAACCGTAACCGCTTGGCGTGACGGAATAAAACAAGAAGTATCTCCAAAAACTCTTGTCCCCGGGGATGTTCTGGAGCTTTCCGCGGGTAATGTTGTACCTGCCGACTGTCGTGTTCTTTCTGCCGACGATTTATTTGTGAATCAGTCTTCTCTTACCGGCGAATCATTTCCTGTAGAAAAAACCGTTGATACAGAGAAGGGGACGGCACTCCTTGGAAAAGATGAAGAATTTCCGCTTTCATCTACAACTGCCGTTTTTATGGGCTCATCAGTCGTCACCGGTTTTGCTACGGTTTTAGTGCTTCGAACGGGAGAAAAGGCTGAATTTGGGCGTATTGCCGGAGATCTTGCTAAACCGGAAGATGAAACAGATTTTGATCGCGGTATCAGAAATTTCAGTGTTTTTGTTATGCGGCTTACCCTCGTTATGGTAACCGTAGTTTTTTTCCTTAATGTTTTTGTGAAAAAAGGCATTTTTGATTCGCTCCTTTTTTCTATTGCAATCGCTGTCGGGCTCACCCCGGAACTTCTGCCTGTCATTATGTCGGTATCTCTTGCTCGAGGTTCTTTAGTGATGGCGAAGAAAAAAGTTATCGTAAAAAATCTTTCCGCTATTCAAAACTTTGGTGGAATGAATATTTTGTGTACCGACAAAACAGGAACACTTACCGCCGACAAAATTACACTTGTTGAGTGTGTTGATATCGACGGGGTAGACTCAAAGGATGTTCTTCGTTTTACATATCTTTCGAGTCTTCTTCATACGGCGAAACGAAGTGCTCTCGATATGGCGATTGAAGAACATGGAAAAATGGATATTTCGGAATATGAAAAAATAGACGAGATTCCTTTTGATTTTCACAGGAGAAGAGATTCGGTTATTTTTGATTATAAAAAAGAGCGCATACTTATCTGCAAAGGTGCTCCGAAAAATATTTTTGATGCGTGTGTCTCGTATACAAAAAATGGCGTCATCGGCGCTTTTACCTCAAACGAAAAAGATAAGGCACAGGCTGAATACAATAAACTTTCTGCCGGCGGATATCGCGTTTTAGCTATCGCCGAAAAAGTAATTCGTCAAGAAATCAGGGTGAGTTATCACAAAGAAGAAGAAACAGAATTGGTGTTTCTCGGGTTTGCCGCTTTTCTTGATCCTCCAAAAACAAGTGTTGCCCCGACACTCCTCGAACTTGAAGGATTACATATTGAAGTGAAAGTTTTGACGGGCGACAGTGAAATTCTCACGGAACGTATTTGTAAAGAAATAGGCCTTCCCGTTAAAGGTGTTCTTCACGGAGAACAAATCTCCGAACTTTCTGATTCGGAATTATCTGTAAAACTCGACTCGGTAAATATTTACGCGCGTGTTTCTCCCGAACAAAAAGAAAGAATCGTTCTCCTTCTTCGCAAACAGGGAAATGTTGTCGGATACTTAGGCGACGGAATCAACGACGCGCCGGTTCTGAAGGCTGCGGATGTCGGAATCTCCGTCAACAATGCCGTTGATGTGGCGAAAGAAACCGCAGACATTATTTTGCTTGATAAAAGCTTGGAAGTATTGAAAGACGGTGTTATTGAAGGGCGCAAAACATTCCAGAATACGATGAAATATATCAAAATGGGTTTCAGCTCAAATTTTGGTAACATGTTCTCCATGATGGGTGCCTCCGCGTTTCTTCCGTTTCTCCCCATGCTTCCTTCTCAGATTCTTTTCAACAATTTTCTTTATGACATGTCACAAACCACACTTTCAACCGACACAACCGATGAAGAGGACACTATTCATCCTCTGCGCTGGGATACGCATTTCTTTGGAAGATATATTGCTGTTTTTGGGTTGGTCAGTTCAATCTTCGACTTCATTACATTTTTTGTTCTCTATAAAGTGTTTAGTCTCGGTGCATCAGGATTTCAGACGGGTTGGTTTATTGAATCTATTGCGACGCAAGTTTTAATCATCTATATTATCAGAACGAAACGGGTCCCTTTCTTCAAAAGCTGGCCGAGTATGCCCGTCATTTGTTCCACCATCGGAATTGTTTTGCTCGCATGGATTATTCCATTTACACCACTCGGAACATGGTTGTCATTTAAAGCACTTTCACCGTTTATCCTCATGTCTATCGCCGCCATCGTTGCCGTATATTTGGTCATCGGAGAAATTGCAAAAGCATTGTTTTATCGGGTGTACAAGAAAGCATTATAAAAAAGAGAAAGAGTATTACATTTTATTTTTATATGAATTTAAAAATTTTCTCTCGAAAAAACTGGAAAGAGTGGGTGATTCAACATGAGAAGCTCGTTTCTTTTGTTGTGTTTGTCGGCGGATTTATTTTTGACAATCTCACTCTTCGGAGAATTGACAAGCTTATTGATATCGTCGTCCTTTTTGGCTGGCTTTTAGTGGGCTCCTTCAGTATTGTGATATTAAATATTGCGAGATATCGTATTTCACGTTTTTCTCTTTTTAGAAAAGAAAGTGTTTTTCTCCCTCTTCTTATCCCTTTTGCTTTCTTCGGTTTTTTCAGGTGGTTCGTTCTCTTGTAATTCAAGTGCGTTTTGTTGTTCGTGATGTAGTTGGGTGTGTGCGCTATGGTGTTCTATTTTCTTCTCTGCTATCTTTATATTGCCCGCTATTTGAGCAACTGTAACCTTTCCTTTAGCGTTAATAGTTGCAACTAACTCTTCTTTACCAATTTTTAATCTCTCCACATTTTCAAGCCCTGTATTAACCAATACAGTTTTTTGTAATTGAGCATCGTCAATTTCTTTCTGTAAAGCCATTTTTAAGTCGAACTCTTTTTGTAAGTACGCTAATTTAGCATCATTTTCAGCTTTTATTTCTGCAAGTTTATTTTGACTTGCTTGTGCGTTTGACGCTTGTTGAGCATCTGAATTGTTTTTCACATCCTGATTTTTAGCTTCCTGTGCAGCTTTTTGATTTGCCGAAATACGTTGTTTTAATAACGCACTTGCCAACTTTTCACTTTGACGCAAAGTTCTCATTACATCAAGTTTATCCGATGAAGTAATTGTTTGAGTTTTTAAATCATAGTCCATACCTTGTAATAGTGCCGCCTTCTCTTCCTGTGAAGCACCAATATCAATATTGATTCCAAAAGAAGCTAAAGGAATATGTTTAATATGCTCTACTTCACTTACTGCCGTTTGTCCTATTGCAGCAATGAAACTATCGGGATTCTTTTCAATAGTATCCTGTATCATAGGAACTAACACCTTCACCATTCGCGTAAATAAATTAATAGCAGACTTGTAAGTGTCCATTATACTATTCATCGTAGCTTGTTTGCCTGCCTCTAAAGCACCAACCGGCATTTCGGGTGAAATAGGTGTTGTATTCATTGCCATTGAGACACCCATTACATCATCAATAGTCTGCAAATACATTTGTCTTAACTCTAACAAATGATTAAAACTTTGAGCAAATCCACTTGGCACTTCTGTAACAGGTTGTATATTTAAAGGATTACCGTATTGGTCAATAGCGTAATACAATAACTTATTTGTTTGTGTGAAGTCGTTGTGTATCTGAACAGGAGACATTAATTTATTATTGCCTTGCCCTGCTTTTATTTCTTCTAAAATAGCGGTGTTAATAGCGTACCCAACAGGTCTAAACTCAATTAAGCATTGTTGTATTTTCTGTTCAATAAGATTTAATTGTTCTTCGGCAGGTATAGCGGCTTCCACTTTGGACTTATTCTCCATATCGTGAATATCAGGTGCTATAACAACAAGTGGTAAAGTAGTTGTAGGAGAATATCCATTAACCATTTTATCTCTCGGAACGTCATCACTTTCTTTGTAATTAAACAATCCGTCTTTATTGGACTTACCAACAATCTTATATCCTTCGTACCTCCAAATCTTTTGCTTCGTACCGATATTTTCTTTTATGTTCTTTGACTTATCGGCATCAGCAGGTTTAGGCTTCCAATGATAATCGGTAGTCCAACTGCCGTCTTTACCTTTTATCTGTGTCTTAACAAGTGTTTCGCTCGACTGACTTAAAAACCAAAAACGTAAAACAGGAATATAGAAATTATAAAAAGGTTTGATAGTAGAATAGTTGGAATAGAAGCCTTCATAACTTGTTCCCCAATTACTCTGCCATAAAGGATTGTTATAATTCTGCCCTTCATATTTCTTTGCTAACTCGGCTAATTGCTGTTCAGTATATTTAGGTGTGCCATCAGGATTTTTAGCCTTCATTCCTATCTCTTGTATAGTCATATAGGTTTGAACACCTGCATAAGTCATATTGCTAAATGTATCGGGCTTGGAATACGGAGTAATCATATCGTAACTTTCGGGTGCGGTAACAATAATATCTCCGTTCTCATCATATTCCATTAAGATACCTGCAATGTTATTTACCAATAAGTTCCTTAATACCTTTCTTTTAATCTCGTAATCCCATTCGTTGTTTTCAAGAACAAACATAATAGATTCCTCCATTGCTAAAGAAACACCGACCTTGCCTCTTAATTGAGCAAACATCTCCGCTTCTTCATCGTCCTGCGGTACTTTTGTATCCATAGGAACTAATGGTATTCCTGTACGACCTGAAATATTGTGTTTAGCATCTAATTGTTGCAACACCATATTCACCCTATCTCTGTTCTGTATATTAGTTTCTATCAGTTTACTTTCGGGGTCAATGGCGTTACACTCAATGGTGAATGATTGCTCTAAAAGAATAGATAATAAAATTTCAATGTTTTTCTTTATACGGTTTACAGGGCGAATATCAAGCATTAAAGGTGAAGTACCTTTGTTTCCTGTATCATTGCTGCCACCTGCTATTGCACCACCACTACCAAAATTAACTCCGTTACTACCATTGCTGCCACCATTATACAATGCTCTCATATCGGTAGTGGTTTGTAACCCTTCGGCAAACTTTATATTAGTCTTAAAACGACTTGAACGCTCGTTAAGAGTAGGGGAAAGTTTATACTGTTGATATTCTATGAAATTTGCATACGCAAGACCATATTCGGGAGTACACTTTTCCTTTCGTGGCGCATACTCGTTTGGTACAGAAGCTGAAGATGTTGCCAAAATATATTTTTTTACAAAATTAAGTTTGAAATGGCATAAAACTAAACGAATTAGTTAAATATGTTTTGATATAAAAACATATAATAATATTGCTATTTAATGTGGCTTTGTTGGTTTTAACTTTGCAAAATAAAAATAACTCACAATGGCAATAGTAGCATCCTTTACTCAAAACTTTAATTTAGATACAACTCCTATTCAGTTTAAGATGACCGATACATCAACAGGACTATCGAGAGCGTCTAATTTGACAGGAAGTTTCCGTATAACATTAAACGGAAATGTAGTATATGATAACATCACAAACTTTAATAACAGCTCGGCAGATATAGTCGGGGCAAGTTCATTAACTAACGGTACGGAAATTCAGTTGCAATTAAACCCTGATGGCAGTCCCGTAAATGGGCTTTATACAATATATTATCAATTATGGGATAGTGGAGCTTCTGCACAGGCAAGTGTAACAGAAACATTTAACTTTCAATATGGAAGTCCTGTTGTAGTTATTACAGGAAGCGTACAGGTTTATACACCAAGCCCTTTATTGACCATGACTGATGCTACTAATTATATGGTAAATAGTGTTACGCCTGTATTTACAAGCAAGACAGCCACAATAACTTATCCTACTATAATTGACCCGATAACACATTTGCCAAGTACACCAACGCCAACAGTCAATACAACAACTAATCCGATAACGACTTCAACGACTTTTTGGTCGCCAACAAGTGTTAGTATGAGCATTGATAGCGCATTACTATATACTTATACAGGTACAGGCACTAATACAGGATTTACAGTAACAGACCAAATTGGTGGAGTTATTCAATTTCCTATTGATGCAACTTCATTCTGTAAATTATATTGCGGTTTATTTGAGATGCAACAGCAAGTAAATAGTAATCCTCAAAATTCACAGTTAGCGGATGATTTTGCTTATGCTATGGGGCTTGTAACATTGATAATGTTGGCACAAAATTGTGGTAAAACTTCTGACATAAACCGTATTATTGAACAAATACAGGCAATAGGTAATTTTAATTCAGATTGTGATTGTGGATGCGGAAGTTCGGTACAACAAGTAATAGGATTAGGAAGTTTAGTAAATTCTTACAGTATGACTTCTGCCAATAATTATATAGCGGTTGTATCTACAACAGCAGGAAACAACACTAACTTTCAAGTAACGTTTTCACAAACATTTGTTGATTTAGTAAACTCCATCTTAGGTGCTACATTACTTGCAGGAGATAATATTGTTTTGTCAAGTTCAACAAGCGGCGCAAATACAACGTGGACTATTAATGCTTTAGGGGTAACAGTTGTTTCAGCCAATGAAAGTATTACTGTTACACCAACAACAACAGGTAACAATACAGAGTACGATTTGAGTTTAAAAACTTACGCACAAACGCAATTAACCACCGTTACATTATCTGCTCCATCAACCGACTACGCTATATTTGGAACGCCAATACAAGTAAGTGAATCAGGAACATATATGATGTTTTTTGAAGCGGACTTGGCAAGAGCATCAAGTTTAGATATTAATGCACAATATCACCCTTATAAAAATTCTGCACCAACAGTTAATATAAGTACGTTTGGAAATACAGATTACAGAGTTGTATCAAACGATGTTGCTGTCGGAGGAGATACGCAAGTTACTAAACTAACAATGAACACAACAGTTAATTTATTGCGTTTGGAAACTATAAATATAAATATTAATGCAGCCACATTAAGTGCCGCAGCTTCAATATTAAAAGCAAGTATTTTACTCATTAAAATAGGATAATCGTGAGTGTTAATATAAATTCCTTCAAATTATATTACGAGTTTTTAGCAAATAAAAATAACGTTGGGCTTACGCTAACAACCGACCAACTTTCTATTGTAGGTAATGCGGCTCAAATGCTACCTTTTACTGCCGATTATGAAACGTATTCACAAACAGGGGTTGTGTCGAACTACCTTAAAACATTTCTTAAAATAGGTAGTGTTTATCAAGTCAATCCTAACAATAATGTTATTCCTTACCCTGCCGATTTGCAGTACATAAGTTCGGTTAGGTATTTATACAACGGAACACAATACAAAGCGGAATGGGTAGATAATATTGATGTAGCGGATGTATTAAGACCTAACTCTTTAATTGCACCAACAGCAGACTTTGTAAAGTGGCAATATGTTGATGACGGAATACAAGTGTTTACTCCTAATGCGATAAGCGTTTACCTCGACTACCTAAAAACACCAACAGTACCTGTCTGGGGTTACCAAACTATAAATGGACAACAAGTTTACGACCCAACAACAAGTACAGACTACGACTGGGATATTTATTTTTTGAATAGAATAATGGGAATATTTCTTCAGATGATAGGTATTAACCTGTCTTCAGTTGAATTATCTCAATTCTCTCAAATGTTTACAGCAGAAACTAAAGTAATTATATAAGTTATGGTAACGCTATTTTCGCTACAACAAGAGGTGCAATTAAAGGTTGGTAAAGGAAATCCTCAGGAGATAATAA